>NZ_JBFAZW010000062.1:0-69147 GCF_040682015.1 Dactylosporangium sp. NPDC051485 | reverse complement strand
GCAAGCTCGAGCTGTACCTCGCCCTGCTCGACACGCACTGTGACGCCATGGTGTCGCGGGTGCGCTCGGCGATGGAGGCGACGACCGACAACAAGATCATGACCACGTCGGGCGGCGGGATGCTCGTCACCGACGACGGGGCGCTGGCCGCGCGGGCCCGGCACCTGGCCACCCAGGCCCGCGAGCCGGTGGCCCACTACGAGCACCGCGACGTGGGGTACAACTACCGGCTCAGCAACCTGCTGGCCGCGCTCGGCCGCGGGCAGCTGTCCCGCCTCGACGAGATGATCGCCCGCCGGCGGCAGCTGCGCGAGCGGTACCTCAAGCTCTTCGCCGCCGCCGAGGGCACCCGCATCCTGGGCGAGGGCGACCCGGGCGCCAACTGCTGGCTCACCACGCTCGTGGTCGAGCCGGAGCGGGCCGGCTGGCAGGCCGCCGACCTCGGCGCGTGGCTGGCCGCGCGGGACATCGAGACCCGGCCCATCTGGAAGCCGATGCACCTGCAGCCGGTGTACCGCGACCGCCGCGCCTGGCTGACCGGCGTCGCCGACCGGCTCTTCGCCTCCGGCCTCAACCTGCCCAGCGGCTCCGGCATGCGCGAGGACGCCCGGCGAAGGGTCTTCGATGCCGTGGCCGAGTTCCTGGAACAGCAGCGATGAGGCGCACGCTGGACCTGCTCGGCGCCGGGGCGGCCGCCCTGCTGCTCGCCCCGCTCATCGCGGCCACCGCCGTCTTCGTGCGGGCCACGCTCGGTGGCCCGGTGCTCTTCCGCCAGGAGCGGGCCGGCCGCCACGGTGCGCCCTTCACGCTGGTCAAGTTCCGCTCCATGCGCTCCGGGCCGGGCAGCGACGCCGAGCGGCTCACCGCGGCCGGCCGCTTCCTGCGCTCGACCAGCCTCGACGAGCTGCCCGCCCTGTGGAACGTGCTGCGCGGCGAGATGAGCCTGGTCGGCCCGCGGCCGCTGCCGGTGTCCTACCTGTCGCGCTACAGCGACGAGCAGCGGCGCCGGCACGACGTCCGCCCCGGGATCACCGGCCTGGCCCAGGTGCGCGGGCGCAACGCGCTGTCGTGGGAGCAGAAGTTCGCCTACGACCTGGAGTACGTGCGCAACCGGTCGCTGGGGCTGGACCTGCGCATTCTGGCCGAGACCGTGCGCACGGTGCTGCGCCGGGACGGCATCACGGCCGCGGGAGCGGCGACGGCCCACGAGTTCCAGGGTGTGCGGCGATGAAGAACGGGCTGGTGATCGTCGGCTGCGGCGGGCACGGGCGGGAACTGCTCATGATCGCGCGGGCGGCCGGCCAGCCGGTGCGCGGCTTCGTCGACGACGGGCCGAGCCAGCGCAACCTCGACCGGATCGCCGCGCTCGGGGTGCCGTTCCTCGGCCCGAGCTCGCGGCTGAGCGACGAGCGCCCGTCGATCGGCTACGTGATCGGCATCGGCGACCCCCGCATCCGCGCCCGCATCGACGACGACCTGCGCCTGCACGGCCTGGCGGCGGCGACGCTGGTCCACCCGGACGCCACCATCGGCCCGGACGCCGTGCTCGGCGAGGGATTCGTGGCGTTCCCCGGCGCGCGGGTCACCACCAACGTGACCATCGGCCGGCACGTGCACCTCAACCAGAACAGCACCGTCGGCCACGACACCGTGCTGTCGGACTTCGTGCAGGTCAACCCGCTCGCCGCGATCTCCGGCGACTGCCACGTCGGCCCGGGCGTGCTCATCGGCACCACCGCCTGCGTGCTGCAGGGCCTGCGCGTCGGCGCCGACGCCACCGTCGGGGCCGGGGCCTGTGTCACCCGCGACGTCGAGCCGAAATCGACCGTGAAGGGGGTGCCGGCCCGATGAGGGTGGCGCTGGTGATCAAGACCGCCGAGGGCGGCCGCTGGACCCTGCCGCACGTCGACGAGCTGCGCGAGCGCGGTCACGAGGTGGTCGCCGTGCTGCCGCCGGGCAGCGACGGGCAGCTGCGCAAGGCGCTGCACGACCGGGGGGTCGACGTGGTGCAGTCCGCCTTCGACTTCCGCTTCCGCCCGGCCCCGGCGACCCTGCTGGGCCTGCTCGGGCTGCGCCGCCAGCTGCGGCGGCTGGCCCCGGACGTGCTGCACTACCACCTCTACGCCTCGGCCCTGGCGGTCCGGCTGGCGGCGCTGCGCTGGGACGTGGCCCGGGTGCACATGGTGCCCGGGCCGCTGTTCCTGGAGTCGCCCCTGATCCGCCCGATCGAGCGGCTGCTGTGCCGGCTCGACGACGTCACCATCGGCGGCAGCGAGCACATCGCCCGCCGCTACCGTGCGCTCGGCCTCGCCGCGGAGCGCACCCCGGCCATCCCGTACGGCGTGGACGTCGAGCGGTTCGCCCCGCCCACGCCCGCCTACCGGGCCGCCTCCCGCGACGCGCTGTGCGTCGAGGACGACACGTTCGTGGTCTGCATGGTCGCCTACGTCTACGCCCCGAAGCGGCTGGTCCACCGGGGCCGCGGGGTGAAGGGCCACGAGGTGCTGCTGGAGGCCTGGCGGGACTTCGCGCGCGACCGCCCGGCCGCCCGGCTGGTGCTGCTCGGCGGCGGCTTCGACGCGGCCGGCGCCGCGCACAAGCGGCGGCTGCTGGAGCGCTTCGACGTGCCTGCGGACCGCTCGATCGACTGGCCCGACTCGGTGCTCGACGTCCGCGACTGCTACGCCGCCGCGGACTGCAGCGTCTCGCCGTCGCTGTCGGAGAACCACGGCGCCGCGCTGGAGGCGGCCGCGATGGGTGTGCCGAGCATCGTCTCCGACGCGGGCGCCCTGCCGGAGACCGTCGACCCGGCCTCGGGCTGGGTGGTGCCCCGCGACGACCCGGCCGCGCTGGCCGGAGCGCTGCGCGAGGCCTACGCCGACTTCCGGGCCGGCACGCTGGCCCGCCGGGGCGAGGCCGCCCGGGAGCGGGCCGAGCGGCTCTTCGCGCAGGGCCCGGCCGCCCGCGCCGTCGCCGACGTGCTGGAGCGCGCCGAACGCCGGCGCCGAGAGTGCCGAGCCGGCGCGACATGACCACCACCAAGACCCGGACCACCAAGACCCGGACCACCAGAAGCTGGGCCGGCAGAATCCGGACCGGCCGGCCGCGGGCCCACACCCGGCACCGGCCGACCCCGGTCCGCCCGTCGTTCGTCTCGAACGTCGGCTGGGCCATCGCCGGCAACGGCGGGTACGCGCTGTGCCAGTGGCTCGTCCTGGTCGTCATCGCCCGGCTGGGCACGCCGGCGATGGTCGGCGACTACGCGCTCGGGCTCGCGGTCGGCGCGCCGGTGGTGCTGCTGGCCGGGCTGTCGCTGCGCACGGTCCTGGTCACCGACCCGAAC
This sequence comes from Dactylosporangium sp. NPDC051485, assembly GCF_040682015.1. Lineage (NCBI taxonomy): Bacteria > Bacillati > Actinomycetota > Actinomycetes > Micromonosporales > Micromonosporaceae > Dactylosporangium > Dactylosporangium sp. NPDC051485. The sequence goes on along the minus strand of NZ_JBFAZW010000062.1, from coordinate 65,804 downwards.
AACGAGCACCCGTTCCGCCGCTACCTGCGCGTCCGGTTCGCCACCATGGGCGCGGCCGTGCTGGTCATCGCCGCCGTGGTGGTGCTCTTCCACCTTCCGGCCGCGGTGGTACTGCTGGTAGGCGCGGCCAAGGCGTTCGACGGCGTCGGCGACATCTACCTCGGCCTCCTCCAACGCCACCACGACCAGCGCAGCATCGCGGCCGCCCAGCTGGTCAACGGCGGGCTGACGGTGGCCCTGACCGCGGCCCTGCTCTACGGCACCAGCAGCATCGCCTGGACGGCGGCCGGCTCCGCGGCGGCCTCGCTCATCACCTGGGTCATGTGCTGCGCGCCCTTCGCCGGCCGGTTCCGCAACCGCCCCGACCCGCGGGCGCCGCGCCACACCCACCGGGCCGCCGGTGGGGTGCCCGGCCTGCTGTGGACCGCGCTGCCGCTGGGCCTGGCCTCCGGGATCTCCTCGCTGACCGTGAACGTGCCGCGGTACGGGCTGCAGGCCCACCTCGGCGCCACCGCGCTCGGCGTGTTCGCCGCGGCCGGGTACCTCGTGCTGACCGGCAACGTGTTCTTCTCCGCCGTGGCCCAGACGCTGCTGCCCCGCCTGACCGAGCTGCGCGCCAACGGCACCCCGGAGGGCTTCCGCGGCCTGCTGTACCAGGCGCTGCTCGGCGTGGCGGTGGCCGGCGGGCTCGGCGTGGGGGCGGCCGGGCTCTTCGGCGCCGGGCTGCTGCGCGGGCTGTACGGCGAGGAGTACGCCGCCCCCTCCGCACGCGCCGGCGCGGTGCTCACCGTGCTCACCCTGGCCACCGTCGTCGGCGGCGCCTGCTTCGTGCTCGACGCCGGCCTCTCGGCCGCCCGCCGCTTCACCGGCCAGCTCGCGGTGAACGCGGCCGTGCTCGCCGCCGCCGGCCTGGCCGCCCTCGCCCTGGTGCCCCGCTACGGGGCGCTCGGCGCGGCGTGGGCCACCGCGGTGGCCGCCGCCGTGCACTGCGCCCTGAAGTGGGAGGTGCTGCGTCGTGCCCTTTGACCTCGCGGCGCAGCCCTGGGCGTGCGTCGGCCTGGCCGCCCTCGCGGTGCCCGTGCTGCTGTTCGCCGGGGGCCGGCGGGACATGCTGGCCTACCTCGCCGCGTACTTCTTCCTCTTCGGCTTCGGCCCGGTGGTGAGCTACCTGATCGGCGGCACCATCTACTTCGGCACCAACACGGCGCTCATCGGCCGGGCCGCCCTGGGCCTGCTGCTCGCCTTCGCCGGCGTGCTCGGCGCCGGCCTGCTCGTGCGCCAGCGCCGCGACCTTGCCGACCCGAGGACCGCGCCCACCAACCGCCGGCTGCCGCTGGTCCCCGCCGTGCTGGCCGTGCTCGCCCTCTACGGCCTCGGCGTGCTGGCCTGGGGCGGCCCGGCGTTCCTGGCCGGCACCAAGCTCGACCGCATCGCCGTGGCCGGCCCCGCCCACTACGACTACCTGCTGCTGCAGATGTACGCGAGCGCGCTGTACTTCGTCGCCCACGAGACCTCCACCGGCCGCTTCGCGTACCGGCTCAACCTGGCCGTGTACACCGCCTACTGCCTCGCCACCGGCGAGCGCGACTTCGTCTTCGTGCTCTTCGCCCTCGTGCTGCACCGCGAGATGGTCCTGCGCCGCCGGCTGCCCCGCTCGGTGGTGTGGGGGGCGGCGCTGCTGCTCGGCGCGACCGCGCTCTTCGGCCTGCGGGGCGGCGATGCCGGCGAGTCGGCCGCGGGCCAGATCCTCAACCAGGGCTCGGTGCTCTTCGTCGACACCTGGGTGATGACCCACGTCCCGTCGGCCGAGCCCTACCTGCACGGGGCCAGTTACCTGCACGCGCTGGTCAACCTCGTGCCCGGGCAGCCACAGCCGCCGCTGGCCCAGTGGCTGGTCGACCGTTACGCGCCCGGCAGCGCGTCGGGCTACGGCTTCTCGCTCACCGGGGAGGCGTACGTCAACTTCGGCCTCGCCGGCATCCCGGTGGTCTTCGCCGGGCTGACCGTGGTCCACCGCTGGCTGGCCAACCGGATCGATCGGGCCCCCGGCTACGCCTACGCCAGCCTGCTGTTCACGATCGCGTGGATGTACGGCTTCCGCGGCGAGAGCCAGTCGCTGGTCAAGACCTGCGTCTACGGCGCGCTCTTCTACGGCGTGATCCGGCTGGTGTCCTCCCGGATCGCGCCCGGCGACGAGCCGGGGCAGCGCGACGCCGGGGCGGAGAGGGTGGCCGCGTGCGCCTCGTCGTGAGCAGCGAACAGCGTTATGTGCGCACCCCCGACGGGCGGGTGTGGTCCACCACGGGCGCCGCCAATGACTTCTGGCAGCGGTACCGCGCCGTCTTCGCCGAGGTGCGCGTGGTGGCCCGGGTCGCCGACGTGGCCGGCCGCCCGCCCGGGGCGGCCCGGGTCGACGGCGACGGGGTCGAGGTGCACGCGCTGGCGCACTACGTGGGGCCGGTCGGCTACCTGCGGCGGCTGCCCCGGCTGCGGGCCGCGCTGCGCGCCGCCGTCGGGCCCGGCGACGCGGTCCTGCTGCGGGTGCCCTCGGCGATCGGCGCGCTGCTGCACCGCGCGCTGCGCAAGGCGGGGACGCCCTTCGGCCTGGAGGTCGTCGGCGACCCGCACGACGTGTTCGCGCCCGAAGCGATCCGCCACCCGCTGCGCCCGCTGCTGCGCTGGTGGTTCACCCGCCGGCTGCGCGCCCAGTGCCGGGCCGCCGCCGCGGTCGCCTACGTGACCGAGCGGGCGCTGCAGGCCCGCTACCCGGCCGCCCCGGGCGCGGTGACGGCCGCCTACTCGAGCATCCAGCTGGAGGAGGACGCCTTCGTCGAGCGCCCCCGCCGGGACACCGGCGCGCCTGTGGCTTTGCGGCTGGTCAGCGTCGGGTCGCTGGAGCAGCCGTACAAGGGCGTGGACGTGCTCGTGGAGGCCCTGCCGCTGCTGGTGCGCGCCGGCCTGGAGCCGAGCCTGGTGCACGTCGGCGACGGCCGCTGCCGGCCCGGCCTGGAGCGGCTGGTGCGCGAGAAGCGCCTCGACGGCCGGGTCTGCTTCGCCGGGGCGGTAGCCGGGGGCGCCCCCGTGCGGCGGTTCCTCGACGACGCCGACCTCTTCGTGCTCCCCTCGCGCACCGAGGGCCTGCCCCGCGCGCTCATCGAGGGGATGGCCCGCGCCCTGCCCGCGGTGGCCAGCAAGGTCGGCGGCGTCCCGGAGCTGCTCGGCGGCGCCCAGCTGGTCGCGCCCGGCGACCCGGGCGCGCTGGCCCGCGCGATCACCGCCCTGGCGGCCGACCCCGCCGCCATGGCCGCCGCGTCCGGGCGCAACCTGGCCCGGGCCCGCGACTACGCCGCCGAGACCCTCGCCCGGCGGCGCGCGGACTTCTACCGCGCCCTGCTTGTCCGCACCGCCCCCGATCGAGTCGAGGAGGTGGTCGGTGGTGCCGACTGAACGTCTCAGGAAGCTGCTGCGCACGCGCCGGCGCAAGATCGTGGCGGCCGCCGTCGTGCTTGCCGTGGTGCTGGCCGGGGCCGGGCTGCGGCTGGCGATCGTGGGCGCCGACGCGGCCGCGCACCTGCAGCGCGCCGCGGACCTGGTCGGCGACCTGGAGCGGCAGCTGCGCGGCGGGGACCTCGCGGCCGCCCGGGTCACCGCGGCCGAGCTGCGCCGCCAGACCGGGGCGGCCCGGGACGACACGCACGGGCCGAGCTGGCGGCTCGGCACCGCGCTGCCCGGGGCCGGGGACGACCTGCGCGCGGTCGGGGCGGTCGCCGACGCCGTGGACGCCCTCGCCGCGAAGGTCCTGCCGCCGCTGCTCGACGCGGCCGACGGGATGAGCGCCGCGATGGGGCGCGACTCCGGCGCCGGTGCGGGGGCCAGCGGGGCCGACCTGGACACCGTGGCCGCGGCGGCGCCGCGCATCGAGGAGGCGGCCGGGGTGGCCCGGGCGGCCCAGCGCCGGCTCGCCGCGCTGGACACCGGTGGGCTTACGGGCCCGGTGCGCTCCGCGGTGCGGCGGGTCGACGACGGCCTGGACCGGGTGGTGCCGCTGCTCGATCCGGCCGCCCGGGCCGCCCGGCTGCTGCCGGCGCTGCTCGGCGCCGGGGGGCCGCGGACGTACCTCGTCCTCTTCCAGAATCTCGCCGAGGTGCGGGCCACCGGCGGGATGCCGGGCGCGTTCGCCGTGCTGCAGGCCGATCGCGGCAAGATCAGCCTCGTCGAGCAGGGCACGGCGGCCAAGACCCTGCGCGACTTCGACACCCCGGCGCTGCCGCTCGACCCGGACCAGGAGGACCTGTTCACCAACCGGCTCGGCACGTACCCGGCCGACGTGAACCTCACGCCCGACTTCCCGACCGCCGCCGCGCTCATCCGCGAGATGTACCGCCAGCGCTCCGGCCGCTCCGTGGACGGGGTGCTCGCGACCGACCCGGTGGCGCTGGCCTACCTGCTGGGCGCGACCGGTCCCGTGTCGCTGCCGTCGGGCGGGCAGCTGACCGCGGCGACCGCCGTGCGCCAGCTGATGTCCGAGGTGTACCTCGAGATCGCCGCCGAGGCCGACCAGGATGCCTACTTCGCCGGGGCGGCCAAGGCCGTCCTCGACCGGCTGATGGGCGGCGTGCCGGTGAGCAAGAGCCTGGTCTCGGCGATGTCCCGGGCCACCGGCGAGCGGCGGCTGCTGGCCTGGAGCGCCCACCCGCAGGAGCAGGCGGAGATCGCCGGGACCCCGTTCGCCGGCACCCTGCCCGCGGACGACGGCGCCCACCCGTCCGTCGGCGTGTTCCTCAACGACGGCACCGGCGCCAAGCTCGACTACTACCTGACCCGCTCGGTGAGCCTGGAGACCGGCCGCTGCCTGGACGGTGGCGCCCGCCCGCTGCGGGTGACGATCACCCTGGGCTCCACCGCGCCGGCCAAGGGCCTGCCGCGCAGCGTCCTCGGCCTGGGCCTGGCCGGCGACTACACGGTGCGCACCAATGTGCTGGTCTACGCCCCGACCGGCGGCTCGCCCGTCGCCGCGCGCCAGGACGGCGCCGAGGTCGACTTCGGCACCGGCCTGGACAAGGGGCGCGAGGTCGCGGTCTTCACCGTCGACCTCGCCCCGGGGGCGCACAGCACGCTCGTCGTGGACCTGGTGACGGGCCCCCTGCCGGCCCAGGAGGCGGCCGAGCCGCGGCTGATATTGACGCCCGGAATCACCCCCTGGACGACCCGGTTGCAACCCGGCCGCGCATGCGAGAAATAGTCCGGTTTTCCCATAACGAGGGGATTTGGGGGACTACGGTGATGATCGGGGAGAGGAGAGGGAGAGCAATGCGAGCCCGAACAAGAACGGCGCTGTCATCATTGGCCGGCCTGGCCGGCGCAGCCGTCGCGGCGGCCGTGCTCGGCGCGCCGACCAACGCCCAGGCCGCCCCCGAGGCGGCGTATCCGGCGCCCGCTCCGGTGATCCGGGTCAGCGCGGCCTCGGTGACCACCGGCCAGGCGGTGCGACTCTCCGGTCGCGGCTTCATCGCCGGCGAGCCGATCGCCATCAACGTGCAGTACCGCGTGACCCGCAACTCGGGCGGCTTCGACAACCCGTGGGGCGTGAGCGTCAACGGCGACCGCCGCGCGGACACCCAGGGCCGCTTCTCGGCCCGCGTGCGGCTGGGTATGCCCGGCTACGCGATCATCCAGGTCACCGGCAAGCAGTCGCACAAGACCCTGAAGGTCGCCGTGCGCGTCCAGCCCTGGAACAACCCGTGGGGCGACGACTTCTTCGCCGGCACCCCGCTGGGGGCCCCGGCCAGTGACCGCGGCCACTGGGACGGCCACAACCGTCCGGCCGGCTTCTTCGGCCCGTTCCGCAGCGGCTGGTCGCCGTACAAGCTGTCGGCCAACGAGACCGGCACGGTGGCCACCCCGGTCGCGCACCAGCAGGACCGCCGCACCTACGGCGCGGACCTGATCCCGGGCATCCTCGGCCTGACCGCCCTGGTCGGCAGCGCCCTGGTCGCCCGCCGCAGCGGTCGCCGCGCCCCGCGCTGACGCCGCCTTTCCAGCGGACTTTATCGGGCATTCACGTCCACGATAAATCCGATATATCACGAAATTTCATCGCATTTACCGCGCTAGATCCACAACGATCGAGTCCAGCCCGGCCCGTCGGCGCTCACGCCCGGCGGGCCGAGTGGTTCCCGGATAGGATGATCATGGGCAAAGTCGTCATCATCGGGCAGGGCTACGTCGGCCTGCCGCTGGCCATCCGCGCCGTGGAGGCGGGCGACGACGTCGTCGGCCTCGACACCGACACCGACCGCGTGAAGTCGCTCGGCGCCGGGCTCTCGTTCGTCGAGGACATCCCCGACGAGCGCCTCGCCCGGGCCCTGGAGACCGGCCGGTACCGGCCCAGCGACGACTACGCGGACGCCGCCGGCTTCGACACCTGCGCCATCACCGTGCCCACCCCGCTGACCGACGGGGTGCCCGACATCAGCCACATCGAGCACGCCGCCCTGCAGATCGCGCCGCACCTGCGGCCCGGCTGCACGGTGATCCTCGAGTCGACCACCTACCCGGGCACCACCGAGCAGGTACTGCGCCCGCTGCTGGAACACGCCAGCGGCCTGCGCACCCCCGACGACTTCCACCTCGGCTACAGCCCGGAGCGCATCGACCCGGGCAACCCGACCTGGCACCTGGACAACACGCCGAAGCTCATCTCCGGCATCGACGAGAGCTCGCTGGCCGCCACCCGGCACTTCTACGAGCGCTTCGTCCAGCGCCTGGTGCCGGTGTCCGCCCCGCGCACCGCCGAGCTGACCAAGCTCTTCGAGAACACCTTCCGGCACATCAACATCGCCCTGGTCAACGAGCTGGCGATCGTGGCCAACCACCTCGGCGTGGACGTGCGCGAGGCGATCGGGGCGGCGGCCACCAAACCCTTCGGCTTCATGGCCTTCGACCCCGGCCCGGGCGTGGGAGGGCACTGCCTGCCGATCGACCCCTCCTACCTGTCGTGGCAGGTCAAGCGGGAGGTCGGGCAGCGCTTCCGGTTCATCGAGCTGGCCAACGACGTGAACGAGGGCATGCCCCGCTACGTCGTGCAGCGCCTCGCCGCCGGGCTCAACACCCGGTTCAAGCCGGTGAACGGCAGCCGCATCCTGTTGCTGGGCCTGGCCTACAAGAGCAACGTCGGGGACCTGCGCGAGTCGCCGGCCCGGGCGGTCGCGGAGCTGCTCGTCGACCTCGGCGCCGACGTGCGGGCGGTCGAGCCGCACGCGCTGCCGCGCGACGTCGGCACGCTCGGCGGGGTCACCCTGGTCGACCTGACCGCCGTGGAGGTGATGGCGGCCGACGCGGTGGTGCTGCTCACCGACCACGACGACTTCGACTACGGGCTGGTGGAGGAGCACGCGCAGTACATCTTCGACACCCGCAGCCGCTTCGAGGGGCGAGTCGTCGAGCGACTCTGAGCGGTAGCCATGCGCGGCACCCAGGTCCGTCGGGTAGCCTGCCGCGGTGATCGTCGCGCCGACCCGGCTGCTGCTGGTCCGCGCCGGGCTGGCGTTCGGCGGCGCGGCGGTGCTGCTCGTCGAGCTGCTGTCGGCCGTGGGCCTGCTGCGCCGCCCCGTGATCATCGCGCTGTGGGTCCTGGCCGCCGCTGCGATCGCGTACTTCGGACGCAAGCGCCTCGTGGCCGTTGTTCCGAAGATTCGCGAGTTCTGGAACACGGCCGCCCGCGGTGAGCGGGCGATCGCCGTCGTCCTCGGCGCGCTGTTCCTGGCCGACCTCGTCGTCGCCCTGGTGGCGCCGCCCAACAACTTCGACTCGCAGACCTACCACCTGCCCAAGGTCGAGCACTGGGCGGCGCGGGGCAGCGTCGAGTTCTACCCGACGATCATCGACCGGCAGCTGGCGATGGCGCCGGGTGCGGAGTACATCCTCCTGCACCTGCGCCTGCTGACCGGCGGCGACGGGCTCTACAACCTGGTCCAGCTGGCGGCCGGCCTCGGCGGGGCGCTCATCGCCTCCCGGATCGCCGGCCAGCTCGGCGGCGGCCGGCGGGCCCAGCTGGTGGCGGCGCTGATCTTCGGTACCACCCCGATCGTCGTCCTCGAGGCGACGAGCACCCAGACCGACCTCGTGGTCGCCCTGTGGGTCGGCAGCGTGGCCACCCTCGTCCTCGACGAGCTGCGCCGGCGCACCACGTGGCCCGCGACGCTCCTGCTCGGCACGGCGGCCGGCCTCACCCTGCTGACCAAGGCCACCGGACTGCTGGCCGCGGGCCCGCTGCTCGTGCTGTGGTTCGTCGCCCAGCTGCGCCAGGGCCCCCTGCTGCGCTCGGCCGGGCGGGCCCTCGCCGGCGCCGCGGTCGTGGCCGGCGTGATGGCCCTGATCGCCGGGCCGTACCTCTGGCGCGTCGAGACCACCTACGACAACCCGCTCGGACCGGCCCACCTGCGCGGGTCGATCTCGATGCAGCGCCACGACCCGGCCTCCGTGCTGGTCAACGCGCTGCGTATCGCCGAGACCGCGCTGCAGACCCCGGCCGGCCCGGTCGGTGCGGACGCCATCCGCGGCCTGGCCCACGCGCTCGGCGTCGACCCGGACGGGCGGGACATCACGTACTGGAACGAGACGTACCCGTTCGAGTCCTGGCCCCCGGACGAGGACCGCGTCTCGCTGCCGGTGCAGGGCGCCCTCGTGCTGATCGGCGCCGCCGTCCTGCTGTGGCGCCGCTCGCCGGCCCGCCTCTACGCCGCGATGTTCTGGCTCGCCGTCCTCGCCTACGTGGTCATGGTCAAGTGGCAGCCCTGGGGCAACCGGCTCATCGTGTTCCTCATCCTGCTCGGCACCCCGCTGGCCGCCCTGTGGGTCGACGGGCTGCTCGCCGCCCGGCGGCGCTGGGTGGCCGGGCTGACCGTGCTGGCCCTGGCCGGCGGGGCCGCGGCCGGCGCCTTCTCGGTCGGGTTCGGCTGGCCGCGCCGCCTGGTCGGGCACGGCTCGGTCTTCACCACGAGCCGGCTGGACGAGCGGTTCATCCGCCGCCCGGAGTGGGGGGCCGACTACGTGTGGGCGGCCGACGCGGTGCGCGCCTCCGGGGCCCGGCGGGTGGGCATCGTGCAGGGCTACAACACCTGGGAGTACCCCTGGTGGGTGCTGCTGAAGGGCCGGGACCTGGTGTCGCTGCAGTCGCTGCAGCCGGACCTGAAGGCGCCGGGCGTGGAGACGGTGGACGCGCTCGTGTGCGTGCAGCCGCCGAACGGCTGCGCCTTCTTCATCCCGCCGTCCTGGTCGTCCCAAACGCGTGGGCCGGTGACGTACGCATTGCCGCCGAAGGGGTAGCACGAGCTGCCCGGCCGGGCGCGGCCCGATCGGCCGCGCAAATCCCACGAAATGGTGAAAGACGGACACACGGCCGGGAAGGTCGTGGTCGCGGGATGCCGAAGCGGACCGTCTAGGGTGGTTGGGCAACCCGCTCTGTGCCCCTGCCCCGCCCGCCCGGAGGTTCGTCGTGGATTGGCCCCCGTTCCTGCAGCTCAGCGTGCCGGTCACGCTGGCGGTGTGGGTCGTCGTGACGGCCGTCACGCTCTGGCGGTCGCGCACGCGGCTGCCGGAGGCCGGTCCGGCGCTGACCACCCCGCCGGGGGAGGAGCCTCCGGCGGTGGTCAGCCTCATGGTGAACCGCTGGCGCTCCGACGAGGACGCCATCGACAGCACCCTGCTCGACCTGGCCGCCCGGGGCTTCCTCGAGCTGCGCCAGCCGGGGGACGACCCGGCCGAGACCACGGTGCGCCTGCGCAAGGGCGACGGGCGCAGCCTGACACCCTACGAGCAGCAGGTGCTCGACCGCGTCCAGAAGCTCGCCGTCGGCGGCGAGGCGTCCCTGACCAGCCTGGCATTTCGCAGCTGGTCGGAGGCGCGCCGGTGGCGGGGCGCCTTCTACCGCGAGGTGATCGAAGAGGCCCGCACCCGGGGCCTGTCCCGGCCCCGGCTGTCCCGGCGCATCCGCCACACGCTGCTGGGCGCGGCGCTGGTGCCGGCCGCCTGCATGTTCGCGTCCTGGATGTGGGTCGCGACCCAGCTGCACGCGGGCCTGTCCGACCAGATCACCGGCTCGCTGATCGGCGCGGGCGCGGTGTTCCTGGTCATGTACTTCGTGGTCGAGCTGCGCTGGAGCGACCGCAACACGCCGCAGGGCATGCGGGTGGCGGCCGAGTGGCTGGCCTACCGAGCCCACCTCGTGGCCATGGAGGGCGTGACCGACCTGGCCCCGGCCGACGTGGCGTCGTGGGGCCGGGAGATGGCGTTCGCCTCGGCGCTCGGCGTGCTGCCGACCGAGGAGGCGCTGATGCGCTCCCGGGTGGCCCTCTAGACCCTTCGGGCGGGCCCGCCGTCAGGCCTGGCCGCGCAGCAGCAGTGTCAGGAACTCCGCGTTCGACTGGGTCTTGGCGAGCCGCTCGATCAGCTGCTCGGTGGCCGGTTGGCCGTTGGCACCGAGGGCCTTGCGCAGCCGCTGCACGGCCAGCAGCTCGTCCGGGTGCAGGATCACGTCGTCGCGGCGGGTGCTGGACCCGTCGATGTCGATCGCCGGGAACACGCGCCGGTCGGCGAGCCGGCGGTCCAGCTTGAGCTCGGCGTTGCCGGTGCCCTTGAACTCCTCGAAGATCACGGTGTCGCCGGTCGAGCCGGTCTCCACCAGGGCGGAGGCGATGATGGTCAGCGAGCCGCCGTTCTCGATGTTGCGCGCGGCGCCGAGCAGGCGCTTGGGCGGGTAGAGCGCGTTGGCGTCGATGCCACCGGTCAGGATGCGCCCGGAGGCCGGGGCCGCGTTGTTGTACGCCCGGCCGAGCCGGGTGATCGAGTCGAGCAGCAGGACCACGTCGTGGCCGAGCTCGACGAGGCGCTTGGCCCGCTCGATGGCCAGCTCCGCCACGCCGGTGTGCTCGCCGGCCGGGCGGTCGAAGGTCGAGGCGATGACCTCGCCCTGCACGGAGCGCTGTATCTCGGTGACCTCTTCGGGCCGCTCGTCGATGAGCAGCACCATGAGGTGGCACTCCGGGTTGTTCTTCGCGATGGCGTTGGCGATCGCCTGCAGGACCATCGTCTTGCCGGCCTTCGGGGGCGAGACGATGAGCGCCCGCTGGCCCTTGCCGATCGGCATGACCAGGTCGATCAGCCGGGCGGTGAGCTGCCGCGGGCCGGTCTCCAGGCGCAGCCGCTCCTGCGGGAACAGCGCGGTCAGCTTGGCGAACTCGGGCCGGTTGCGGGCCCACTCGGGGTCGTTGCCGTGCACCGTGTCGAGCCGGGTGAGGGTGCCGCCGTTGGCACTGCCGGTGAGCGCGTCGCCGTGGCGCAGGCCGTAACGACGCACCATCGCGGCGGGGACCGCGACGTCGTCGGGGCCGGGCAGGTAGCTGTCGACCCGGAGGATCATCTTGTCGCGGTGGACGTCGACGATGCCGGCGACGTCGCGGGCCTCGCCCGAGGTGGGCGGCTGTGGCTGGTTGGCCGGGCGGCTGTGGTCGCGGTTGCGCTGCGTGGAGCGGGTGCGGCGCCGGCCCTGGCCGGACGGGTTCTGCTTGGGGGCGGTACGTTCCAACACATCAGTTGGGGCCATATGCGTCCTCCTAGGACTGTTCGGCCGTGGGGAAACGAGGATCTCCAGCTACGCGCCTGGCTGGCCGACGAACCTGGACTGTGCTGCGTGTGCAATGGGCTGCGTGTGCGGTGGCCGCCTGGCTTCCTACGCGAGAGCGTGACACGCGGTGGCGAAGGGCGTCCCCGGGCGGCAGATAGCCGACTTCCGCGGGACTGGCTCGACGGTAACGCGAACCTGAACCGCGGGCAAGCCCCGCGCTGGCGTGGCGCGCTACCGTGCGGCACCCGAACGGGTCCCGGAGCGGCACCGGGTCGCCGGTTCCATGAATGGTGTCACGGAGCACACCAGCCGGGGGGTTGACATGAACACGACGTTCGACACGGTTCGCGCCGAGGCCCTGTTCGCCTCGGTCCTGCAGGCCTCGCAGGAGCCGACGCCGACGCAGGTGCGCGCCGCCGTCACCAGCACGCTGCGCCGCTACGGCGTCAATGGGTGCGCCGCCCGGGTGGCGGGCGAGTTCGGGGAGTACCCGGAGACGGCCGCGACCCGCATGGCCTGGGCGCTCGAGATGATCCGTTCGGCCTATCAGGAGCTCGCCTCCCGCGAGTTCGCCTACGCCGGCTGAGCGCGGATCCCGGTTCACCAGGACCACGTTTCCGAAAGCGGCCGACGCGGTATCAGTTGAGTTGTGGACCTTCGCCTGACCGTCGACCTGCCGCGCGATCTCGACCGGATGAACGCGCTCCGGCACGCGCTGGACGGAGCATTGGCCGGCCTCGGCGTGGCCGAACAGGCTCGCACAGATATCGCCCTGATCGTCAACGAGACGTGGGCGAACGTGATCGCTCACGTGCGGGTCGGTGTGACCTTTCAGGTCCAGGCGATCGTCGACGAGGAGCAGTGTGTGATTGAAGTCACTCACCCCGGCGAGCCGGTCACCGACAAGTTCAACGCACCGATCGCCTCCGCGCATTCCCTCCGCGTCGTGCAAAGTCTCGCCGACCATGTCGACGTCGACGGCGACGGCCTGCTCGTGAAGGTCACCAAGCTGCTATGACGACCGAGTTCACCGCCCGGGCCACCCCCTCCGGGGACGGGACGGTCACCGTGACCGCCTCCGGCGAGCTCGACATGACAAGCGCCCCAGAGCTGATCACCGTCCTGCGGGAGGCGATCCGCGCCCACGGCCCGTCGCGGGTCGACCTCGACCTGACCGCCGTCACCTTCATGGACTCGACCGGCCTGCAGGTCCTCGTCGCGGCCAACAATGACGTCGGCGGCGGCCTGCAGATCACCGGCACGAGTCCGGCCGTCCACCGATTGCTCCGGCTCACCGGGGTATTGGAGGAATTCGGGCTGCCACAGGAGCGTTCTGCGTGAAAGGTGACCTAACCATTTCGCAACCGGACTGTCCCCGCACCGGCACCTGGACAGGAGTTAGCTGGACCATGACAGGGAGTTTCCAGCAGGAGGTCTGACGATGGAGTCAACGTTCCAAGCGGTTCGCGCCGAAGCGCTCTTCGCCTCCACGCTGCAGATGTCCCAGGGCCCGCTGGCCGCCGACGTGCGTGACGCCGTGACGAGCACCCTGCGCGGCATCGGCGTGCAGGGCTGTGTCGCCTGCGTCGCCACCGAGTTCGGTGACCACCCCGAGTGCGCTACCACCCGGATGGGCTGGGCGCTGCGCATGATCAAGGATGCGTACGCCAACTCGTGCACCCCCGAGGTGTTCGCCGAGCCCAACGTGGCGCTCGCCTGATCGGCCCACCCGCCGCGGGCGGAGTCCCGTAGACAAGCGGGCGGCCCCGTAGACAGCTAGACGCCCCGCAGATACCGCAAAGCCCCCGCCGAGATGCTCGGACGGGGGCTTGCTACTCCTTCGGCCGTGAAGCGGGTCTCGGCCTACGACTAAGGGGGTGTGTCAGACCGCGCGGATGTTGTCGGCCTGCGGCCCCTTCTGGCCCTGCGTGATCTCGAACTCGACCTTCTGGCCCTCGGTCAGCTCGCGGTAGCCGGTGGCCTGGATCGCCGAGTAGTGCGCGAACACATCGGGACCACCGTTGTCCTGCGAGATGAAGCCGTAGCCCTTCTCCGAGTTGAACCACTTCACCGTGCCTGATGCCACGTGTAACTCCTTAGCGACGTCGCCCCGATCCGCACCTCACGGATCAATGTTGAAACAGGCACACGCCACAGTGGAGACGGTAGCTCCCGCGCTGCGAAAACGCAGCCCCGGTATCGCCATGCGGACCCAATCGACGACCAAACTGAAATGCACAACCGAGCCTTGCGGACACTCAGCGTATTGCCCTACTCAACGGTCGGTGATATAGCGACCACCTTCAACGCCTGTTGTCTCGCGCTGACGGTCAACCTCTAGTACAGTCGGCTCAGCTCGCCTCGTCCGAACGGCTTGTTTGGGCGTGGGGCCCCGTCCAGCAGCGGCGGGCCGGCCCGGGTGAGCCCGTAGGTCTTGCACCGGCACTCAAGAAACGGGTGCCGAGAGCGACGCTCGACCGGCGTGCGGCGCATGCCTTCCTTCCTCTCTTCCGGCGCAGCAGCAGTCTGCGCCCAGGTCGCCGCCGGTCACCCGCACCAGAAGGGTCAAACCCATGACCGTCTCCGTCGACCGTGCCATCGATCGCGCTCTCGCCGAGTCCGCCGCCCAGACCCCGGGCGGCCATGGCGGCGGCGATTCCTCCGGCGGCTCGACCACCCGGGCCACCGACGCCCAGGCTCGGGCGCTGCTCTCGCTCATGGCCGACCTCCCGGCCGGCGCCGACCGTGAACGGGTCCGCGCCCGGCTGATCGAGCTGTACATCCCGCTCGCGGAGTACCTCGCCCGCCGCTTCCGTAACCGGGGTGAGCTGTTCGACGATCTGGTCCAGGTGGCCAACCTCGGTCTGATCAAGTCGGTTGATGGGTTCGACCCGTTGCGGGGGGCGGCGTTCACCAGTTACGCGATCCCGATGATTGTCGGTGAGCTCAAGCGGCATTTCCGGGACAAGGGCTGGGATGTGCGGGTGCCTCGCCGGCTGCAGGAGTTGCGGCTGGAGATCAGTAAGGTCTCCGGGGATCTTGCCCAGGACCTGGGCCGGTCCCCGACGGTCGCCGATCTCGCTGCCCGGCTCGGGGTGGGTGAGGAGGAGGTCATCGAGGGCCTGGACTGCGGGCAGGCGTATCGGGCGCTGTCGCTGGACGCCCCGGCCGGCGATGGCGCGGACGCGGGGGCTGCGGGTCTGGGTGATCTGCTCGGTGCCGAGGACCCGGACATGCGTAACGTCGAGAACCGTGAGGCGTTGCGGCCGTTGCTGGCGAAGCTGCCGGAGCGGGAGCAGAAGATCATCGCGATGCGCTTCCACGGCAACCTGACCCAGTCGCAGATCGCCGCGGAGCTGGGCATCTCCCAGATGCACGTGTCCCGGCTGCTGGCCGCGGCCCTGCGCACGCTGCGCACCGAGCTCAGCGCCATCGCCGAATAAGGCCGAACCGACACAAGTCCGAACCGGCGCAAGGCCGGATCGACACAAGTCCGGACCGGCGCACGGCCGGATCGACACAAGGCCGAATCGACATCGCAATCGGGCCGTCCGCCGGGGCGGCCCGATTGATGCCCGGAAATACCGCTGAAACGGGGCATTTCCGGTCCCCCCGCCCGAAGGCGTCACCTGAACGCGATATCGTCGACCTCCCGGCGGACCAACCGAACGCCGATACGGAGTGTGCCTGTGGTGACGGTGACGCATCCCAGTACCGGTGACTCGGTCGAAACCCCGGCCGACCGGCGGCGCGGCGCCGAGGCCGCGCGCGTCCTGGTCGCCCTCGCGCTGGCCTGGCTGGTGCCGCTGGCCGCCCATCCGCTGCGGCTCGACGCGCTGCTGCCGCTGCTCGTGCTCGCCGGGACCATGGCGATCCAGCGCGGCGCCACGGGTCTCGTCGACCGGTTCGTCGTGGCCTGCGCCCAGCTGTTCGGGGCCGCCTGCGTCTTCGGGCTCGGCGCGACGCTGTGGCCGGGGCACCTCCACCCGACGCTGGTCGCCGGCGTGGCCCTGAGTGCGCTCGTGATCATCGCGGCGGCGACCGGGCGGATGCGGCGGGACGTCCGGCACCTTCGCAAGATCCGGCGCCCGGCCGACATCCTGCTCGCGGTCGCCGCGGCGGGGGTCGCACTCGCCGCGCTGGTGCCGTACGTCGCGCGGGACCTCGGCGGGCGGCTCGGGCTTCCGCTGGCCGGCGAGGACATCGCGCGGCACTACCTGCTGTACGACGCGATCGGCCGGACCGGCGGATACCTGTTCATGCGCCCCTCGGCGCTGCGGCCCTACGTGCCGGACGAGGAGCTCAACGGGATCGCGAACTACCCGCAGGGCGTGCACTTCGCCTACGCCGTGCTGGGCCGGTTCGTCTCCTCGAGCACCGGCGACACCTCGGCCGTCGCCGCCGTCGACGTCATGATGTGGCTGCTGATCGGCACCTTCCTGCTGCTCGCGCTGGCCGTGCTGTGGGCCGTGCGCCGCCTGGCCGGCCCGGGCACCTCGCCCGCCCGGCTGCTGCCGGTGCTGCTGCTCGCCGCCGCCTGGCTGGTGCTCGGCGACCCGGTCACGGTGCTGTCCCGCGGCTACCCGAACGAGCTGGCCGGCCTGGCCTGCGCGGCCGTGCTCACCGCGATCGTGGTGCGCCCCCTGACCCGCCTCGGCGAGCAGACGGCGACCGTCGCGCTGCTGCTGGTGGGCCTGTCCTTCGCCTACCCGCTCTTCCTGCCCTTCGGCGGGCTGGCCGCGCTGTGGTGGATCCGCCGCGCCCGGCTGTGGCGCTTCTGGTGGGGCTGGCTGAGCGCTGCGCTGGTCGCGCTGGTCGCGGCGATCGGCCCGCTGACCGCCGCGACCGCCTCCAGCGGCTCGCAGCTGCTACTCAACGGCACGGCCCGGGTCGTCGACCGGCCGGCGACCGTGGGCCTGCTGGCCCTGGCCGTGGTCGCGGTGCTCGTGCGCCGGGGGCTGCGCGCCCCGAGCCACCGGGCGGCGCTCTTCGCGCTGGCCGTGGCGGCCGGGGTGGCGAGCGGCCTGGGGCTGTACCAGACGGCGACCCTCGGCCACCCGGTGTACTACTTCGACAAGCTCCTGCACCTGCTGATCGTGGTCAGCCTGTGCGCGCTCGGCGGGCTGGTCCGCTTCGCCCCCGGCCTCGGCGTGGCCCTGCGGGTGGCGGTCGCGCTGCCGATCGTCGCCGCGCTGGCCGTCGCCGGCGGCGAGTGGCACGCCGCACCGGTCGCGCCCGGCGTCAAGCTGGCGCTGGGCAAGGACCGTGGCTCCCCGGAGGCGGCCCGCGACGCGCTGTTGATGACCCGGATGTTCCCGGGCGGCGGGGCGGTCAGCGTCGACCTGATGGGCAGCCCGTGGCGCAACTGGTCGGCCACGCTCGGCGCCGCCGCGCTGCAGCACAACTACCGGTACTTCCCGGCCTGGTCCGGCCTGCTGTACCCGGGTGAGGCCGGCAGGGCGAGCACCATGGATGATCTCGACCGGCTGGTCCGGGAGAGCCCGGTGCCGGTGCGGTTCTTCGTGCACGACCCGGAGGCGAGTCTGCTGGTCGTCGATGGGACGAACCCCAGCCGCCCGAACGTCAAGCCTGGTCAGCCGCTTCCCGCGGCGTTCGGCGATCCGGCCGCGCCCACGAATGTGGCGGCGGCCCGCGCGCTGGCTGCGAAATATCCGACGAAAGTGCAGGTCGTGTACGCTACGCCAGCGAACCCATAAGGACTCTGTGTGGTGGCGCAGCACCGCAACCGAGACGGATTGGTCATCGTGCAAAGACCCGAGGTCAGCGTCGTAATTCCCACCCGCAACCGTCCCGAGCTGGTGGTGCGCGCAGTGCGCAGCGCGCTGGCCCAGACCCTGCCGGACATCGAGGTCGTGGTCGTGATCGACGGCCCGGACCCGGCCACTGTCGAGGCGCTGCGGGGGCTGGGCGACGAGCGGGTCCGGCCGGTCGAGCTGCCCGCCTCCGGCGGCGCGCCCAACGCGCGCAACCGTGGCGTAGATCACGCGCGGGCCGACTGGGTGGCGTTCCTCGACGACGACGACGAGTGGCTGCCGGAGAAGCTCGCCACCCAGCTGGCGCGGGCCCAATCCTCCGGCGTATCGCTGCCGATCGTGGGTAGCCGGCTCTACATGCGCACCCCGCGGGCCGAGCTGATCATGCCGCGCCGCATCCCGGCGCCGGGCGAGCCGATCAGCGAGTATCTCGCCGTGCGCCACGGGCTGTTCCACGGCGACGGGTTCATCCAGACCTCGACGATCATGGCGCCCACCGCTCTGCTGCGGAAGGTGCCGTTCGCGGACGGCCTGCGCCGCCTGCAGGAGCTCGACTGGACGCTGCGCAGCCTGCAGGAGGAAGGCGTGGACCTGATCTACGCCGAGGAGCCGCTCGTCATCTGGTATGCCGACGAGAACCGCCCCCGGATCAGCTTCGACGCGCCGTGGAAGCAGTCGCTCGAGTGGCTGCAGGAGACCCGGCCCCGGGTCACCCCGCGGGCCTACGCGGCGCTGGCGATGAGCGTGGTCGGTTCGATGGCCGCGGCCAGCCGCAGCCCGCGGGTCTTCTTCGACCTGCTGCGCGAGGCGCGGCGGCACGGCAAGCCGAGCTTCACCGACTACGTGACCTTCCTGCAGGTCTGGCTGGTGCCGGCCGGCCCCCGCCGGGTGGTCCGCGACTTCTTCCTCAGCCGTGGGCGCCGGACGCGGGCGGACGTCGGATGACCCTGACCAAGGGCCGCGCGGCGGGTGCCGTCGCGGCGATCGTGATCGCGCTGCTGGCGGGCGTCCTGGAGTACACCCGGACGGACTCGCTCGGGCAGTCCGCGGAGGCCTTCGCGGCCGGCCTGATCGCCATGGCCGTGGTCGGGCTGGCGCTGAGCCTGCCCGGCATCACGCTGCAGGGCCTGGCCCTCGGCGGGCTCTTCGTGCTCGCCGGCATGCTGACCTGGACCGCGACCAAGCGCCCGGGGATCATCTGGGCGGTCCTGGCCGTCGAGGTGGTCGTGTTCGCGGTGTGGGTGTGGCCCTGGCTGCGCGCGACCCGGTCGCTGCCTCGGCTCGGCGCGGCGTGGCTCGGCCTCGCGTACTGGATCTTCGGCGTCGCCGGCGCGGTGCTCGTCGCCCACTGGAAGGTGGCCGGCCAGCGGGTCGCCTACGCCGGCGTGTTCACCCTCGCCGTGCTGGCCGTCATCGCGCTGAACCACAAGCGCCGCGGCAAGGACCTCTCCGTCGGCATGGCGGCGGCGATCCTGCTCGGCATCGCGGCGCTGCTGCTGGTCGGCGCGGGCAGCCTGTTCGACTTGCCGCACGCCATCCCCGACAACGCGTCGGCGAAGGTGATGACCAACCGCTTCTGGGGCGGCCCGGGGCTGTTCTACCACCCGAACTCGCTGGCCGGGCTCATGGCCGTGGCCGGCATCCGGATCGGCTTCGACAGGGCGATGGCGTGGTGGCAGCGCCTCGGTGTGGGCGCGCTGGCCGCGCTGGTGCTGTCGATCTCCGACTCGCGCACCGGGTTCGTCTTCGCCGCGGCCGGCGCGCTCGTCCACCTCGCGCTGGTGCTCTGGCGGCGAAACGACGACCTGGACCGGCTGCCGTCCCGCTCGGCCTGGCTGTCGGTGGCCACCCCGTTCGTGGTGCTGGCCATCGTCGTGACGCTCGGCGGCGGGTACCAGTTCCTGCTGCGCGACCGGTTCGCCGACGACCAGAACGACGTGACCAGCGGGCGGACCGATACCTGGCGGCAGGTCTGGGTGGACTGGAAGCACGCCGGCCTGGCCGAGAAGGCCTTCGGCGACGCGCGCACCTCGCGGGCCGTGGTGTGGCGGCTGGACGACGGCAACCCGATCGGGGGGCCGCGGCGGGATCTCAACACCGACAACGCGGCCGTCGGGGCGTTCCGGCGGGGCGGGGTCTTCGGCGCGGGCGCCTTCCTGCTCGGGCTCGGGCTGCTGCTGTGGCACGCGGTGCGCCGCCGGCCGGACGGGTCGCTGCCCCCGGCGTGGTTCACGATCGCGGCCGTCGCGGCCGTGCCCACCATCGCGACCGAGGACTGGCTGATCGGCGGGACAAATGGGGCGATCTGGCTCCTGCTGGCCGCGGGCGAGTCCTGGACGCTGCTGCGTCCAGGAGTGAAGCCGGCGGTCGAGTCGAGCAATCTTGGCCTCGATGCGGGCCAAAATGCGGGCGTTCAGCCTGCGGTTTCCTGATTTTACGGACATTCCGGTTGATTGCCCGGGGGCCTCTGCGCCGTTAGTTTGTTAGGTACCAGAACGAACCAACGGCGCCCTCGGCGGGGCGCCCCTCACCGCCCTCACACCCCCTGCTCAGCGGTATCGGCGACCGTTGCGCGAAGCCCTTCGCATGAGGAGCTTTCGTGTTCAACGTTCAAAGGCGTGCCCGGCGCGCGCCCATCATTGCCGCGGTGCTGCCGCTCGTCGCCGGGTTGATCGTGACCCTGCCGACGCCGGCCTCCGCGGAGACCATCCCACCCGTACAACAGCAAGTGCCCCGGGCCGCCGCCACGGCGCCGTTCGACGTGCTCGTGTTCTCCAAGACCGCGGGCTTCCGCCACGACTCCATCCCGGCCGGCATCGCCGCCATCCAGGCGCTCGGCGCGGCCAACGGCTTCACCGTCGACACCACCGAAGACGCGGCCGCCTTCACCGACGCGAACCTGGCCAAGTACGAGGCCGTCGTCTGGCTCTCCACCACCGGCGACGTGCTCGACCCCGACCAGCAGGCCGCCTTCCAGCGATACATCGAGCACGGTGGGGGCTACGCCGGCGTGCACGCCGCGTCCGACACCGAGTACGACTGGCCCTGGTACGGCGAGCTGATGGGCGCCTGGTTCACCAGCCACCCGGCCCAGCAGCAGGTCACCGTCAAGGTCGAGGACCCCGCGCACCCCTCGACCAAGGACCTCCCGGCCAAGTGGTCGCGCTTCGACGAGCTGTACAACTTCCGCACCAACCCCCGCGGCAAGGCGCACGTCCTGGCCAGCCTGGACGAGACCACCTACCAGCCGGGGTCGGGCGCGATGGGTGCCGACCACCCCATCGCCTGGTGCCGCGACTACGACGGCGGCCGCTCCTGGTACAGCGGCCTCGGCCACACCCAGGAGTCGTACTCCGACCCGCAGTTCCTGGGCCACCTCCTCGGCGGCATCCAGAGCGCGGCCGGCGTCGTCAAGGCCGACTGCAGCGCCTCGCAGACCAGCAGCTTCGAGAAGGTCACGCTCGACAGCAACACCAACAACCCGATGGAGCTCGGCGTCGCCCCGGACGGCCGGGTGTTCTACATCGAGCGCGACGGGCGCGTGCAGATCGTCAAGCCGGACACGCACAGGACGGTCACCGCGGTCACCATCCCGGTGTTCACCGGCAACGAGGACGGGCTGCTCGGCATCACGCTGGACCCGCACTTCGCGCAGAACCATTGGGTGTACCTGTACTACAGCCCGGCCTCCGGCCCGCCCCGCAACGTACTGGGCCGGTTCACCGTGACGGGCGACTCCATCGACCCGGCCAGCGAGAAGCAACTGCTCACGGTCACCACCCAGCGCAACACGTGCTGCCACGAGGGCGGCACGATGACGTTCGACAGCCACGGCAACCTGTTCCTGGCCACCGGTGACAACAGCAACCCGTTCGAGTCCAGCGGCTACTCGCCCCTGGACGAGCGGCCCGGCCGCGAGGACTACGACGCGCAGCGCACCGCCGCCAACACCAACGACCTGCGGGGCAAGGTCCTGCGGATCACGCCGCAGAGCGACGGGACGTACACGATCCCGGCCGGCAACCTGTTCCCTGCGGGCACCGCGAAGACCCGGCCCGAGATCTACGCCATGGGCTTCCGCAACCCGTTCCGCATCGGCGTCGACCCGCTGACCGACACGCTGTACCTCGGCGACTACGGCCCGGACGCGGCCCAGGCCGACCCGAACCGCGGGCCCGGCAACACGGTGGAGTGGAACATCGTCGCCCAGCCGGGCAACTACGGCTGGCCGTACTGCATCGGCGCCAACGCGGCGTACCGGGACTTCACCTTCCCGTCCGGCCCGTCCGGCCCCGCGTTCAACTGCGCGGCGCCGGTCAACGACTCGCCCAACAACACCGGCCTGACCAACCTGCCCCCGGCCATCGCGGCGACCGTCGACTACAACTACGGCGGCAACCCGCGCTTCCCCGAGATCGGGGGCGGCGGGGCGCCGATGGGCGGGCCCGTGTACCGCTACGACGCGAACAACACCGCGGAGAACAAGTGGCCGGCGTACTACGACGGCAAGGCGATCTTCGGCGAGTGGAACCAGAGCAAGCTGTACACCATGCAGGTCTCGGCCGACGGTAAGTCCCTTGTGGACATCAACCAGCTGCTGCCCGGCATGGCGTTCATCCGCCCGATGGACATGGAGTTCGGCCCGGACGGCGCCCTGTACCTCCTCGAGTGGGGCACCGGCTTCGGCGGTAACAACGACGACTCCGGCGTCTACCGCATCGACTACGTGGCCGGCAACCGCGCCCCGATCGCGCAGGCGGCCGCCCAGCCGACCAGCGGCCAGTCCCCGCTGACGGTGCAGTTCTCCAGCGCCGGCTCGCGGGACCCGGACGGGCAGGCGATCACCTACGCCTGGACGTTCGGCGACGGCGGCACCTCGACCGAGGCCAACCCGTCGCACACCTACACCACCAACGGCAACTTCACCGCCCAGCTGACCGTCACCGACGAGGGCGGGCGCACCGGCACCGCGAACGTGCCGGTGACCGTGGGCAACACGGCGCCGACGGTGAAGCTGACGATCCCGCCGGACGGCGGCTTCTTCGACTGGGGCGACCAGGTGAAGTTCACCGTCGAGGTGAGCGACCCCGAGGACGGCCAGATCGACTGCTCGAAGGTGCAGGTGCAGTACCTCCTCGGCCACGACGAGCACGCCCACCCGCTGCAGCAGTACACCGGCTGCTCCGGCAGCGTGCAGACCGCGCTGGCCAGTGGGCACGGCGCCGAGGCCAACGTGTTCGGGGTCATCGAGGCGTCCTATGTGGACAAGGGCGGGGCCGGTGGCGCCGCGCCGCTCACCGGGCGCTCGCTCGTGCAGCTGCAGCCCAAGCGCATGCAGGCGGAGTACTTCGCGGCCACCGGCCGGGTGCCCGGCGTCAACTCCGGCGGCGACCCGGGCGTGAAGCGGGAGACCACCGGTGACCCGCTGGGCGGCTTCCAGAACATCGGCTTCGTCGAGGAGGGCGACTGGTTCTCCTTCGCGCCGGTCAACCTGACCGGGATCGACAGCCTGCGGATCCGGGCCGCGAGCAACAACGCCAGCGGCGGCACCATCCAGATCCGCGCCGGTGCCCTCGACGGGCCGGTGGTCGGCTCGGTGGCGGTGCCCGGCACCGGCGGATGGCAGACGTACGTCAACCTGTCCGTCCCGATCACGCCCAGCACGACCTCGGGGCCGTTGTACTTCATCGCGACCGGCACCGGGGCGGGGTACAACATCAACTGGGTCGACTTCCTGGGTCGCGGCGTGACCGACAATGCGCCGCCGGTCGTCACGGCGGCGGCCAGCCCGGCGAGCGGCACCGCGCCGTTCAACGTGTCCTTCACCGGCACCGCGACCGACGCCGAGAACGACAACCCGCTCGCGTACGCCTGGGACTTCGGTGACGGCGGCTCGGCGGCGACGGCGAACGCGGCGCACACCTACACCGCGCCGGGCGTGTTCACGGCGACGCTGACGGTGACCGACGCCCGCGGGGCCAAGGGCACGGCGAGCGTCCAGGTGCGGGTCGAGGCGCCGAACACGGCGTGCTTCGGGGCGCGCTCGGACGACTTCCTCGGCTCCACATTGGACCGTACGAGGTGGACGGTCGTGCGGGAGACCCAGGCGCTGTCCGTGAGCGGCGGCGCGCTGCACCTGCCCACCGCCTCCGGCGACCTCTACGGCGGCACCAACGGCGCGAGCAACCTCGTGCTGCAGCCCGCCCCGTCCGGCGCCTGGCAGGCCACCACCAAGGTGAACCTGCCGACGACGGCGAACTACCAGCAGGCCGGCCTGATCCTCTACGGCGACGACGACAACTACGCCAAGGTGGACCTGCTGCACAACAGCGGCCGGAAGATCGAGTTCATCCGGGAGAGCGCCGGAGTGCCGCGCAACGAGGCGGCCGACGGCATCGCCGCGCAGCCGGGTGACTCGTACTACGTCCGGCTGACCTCCGACGGCACGAACGTGACGGCGGCGTACTCCGCCGACGGCACCACGTTCGTCCCGGTCGGGCGGTCCGCGGCGCTGGCCGGCATCGCCCAGCCGCGGATCGGGCTCTACGCGCTCAACGGCGGCACCACCGCGCCGGTGGTCGACGCGGCGTTCGACTGGTTCCAGATCAGCCCGGACGACCCGCCGGCCAGCGTGGACCCCAACGACGAGTTCACCGGGCCCACGCTGGACCACTGCCGGTGGAACGCCATCGTGCGGGAGGACTCGACCCGGTACCGCATCCTCAACGGCAGCCTGCAGATCGACGTGCCCAACGGCGACATCTACGGCACCGGCAACACCGGGCCGGCGAACTTCATCCTGCAGAAGGCCCCGGCCGGGGACTTCACGCTCGAGACGAAGGTCGACGGGTCGCAGTTCAACGAGCAGTACCAGCAGGGCGGGCTGATCGTCTACGTCGATGACGACAACTACGTGAAGCTCGACACCGTCACCGACAATCAGGCCGGCCAGCCGGTCGCCCGGCGGATCGAGTTCCGCAGCGAGATCGGCGGCGTGGTGCAGAACCCGCAGCCGAACATCGGGAACCTGACCTCGGGCGTGTGGTACCTGCGGCTTTCCAAGGTGGGCTCCGCCTACACGGCCTCGTACTCGGCTGACGGCACCGCCTGGACGACGCTGGGCACCCTTTCCTCTTCCCTGAGCGGTGCCAAGGTCGGTCTGTTCACCCTCGGCGCGGGCCAGACCGCGTCGAAGCCGGCCTCGTTCGACTACTTCCACGTCTCCGGCGCTGACACGACGCCGCCGACGGTGACGTCCACTGTGGATGGCACGGCGGTGAACGGCTGGTACGCCGGCCCGGTCACCGTCACGCTGCGCGCCTCGGACGGCCGGATCGAGTACCAGCTCGACTCGGCCACCACCTGGGCCGCCTACGCCGACCCGATCCAGGTCGGCGGCGACGGCACCCACCAGGTCCGCTACCGCGCCACCGATCAGGCCGGCAACGTCTCGGCGGTGCAGACGCAGGAGGTGAAGATCGACGCCACCGCGCCGGTCACCACCGCCGCGTTCGCGCCGGCCAGCGACGCCGGCTGGCACAACGGGGCCACGCCGGTCACGCTCGCCGCGACCGACGCCGGCTCCGGGGTGACCAAGGTCGAGTGGTCCCTGGACGGCGGGGCGTGGACGCCGTACACGGCGCCGGTGAACGTCACCGGCGAGGGCCAGCACGAGCTGCTCTACAAGTCGACCGACGCGGCCGGCAACGTGGAGACGCTGAAGTCGGCCATCCTGAAGATCGACTCGTCCGCGCCGACCGTCATCGTGGCCGGCCTGGCCGACGGGCAGCTCTACGGCGACAGCCAGGACGTCCGGGTCACCTGGCAGGCCATCGACACGACGTCGGGGATCAAGTCCGTCGCCGGCTCGCTCGACGGCAAGGCCTACCAGACCGGCACGCTGCAGGCGATGTACGAGCTGAACCTCGGGATGCACAAGCTGACCGTGGTGGGCACCGACAACGCCGGGAACGCGACCACCACCACGGTCACGTTCTTCGTCTCGACCTCGTTCCGCGACATGCAGGGCCTGCTCGACCGGTTCAAGGCCACGGGGCGGGTCACGAACAAGGCGTACAACCAGCTCTCGAACTCGCTGGCCAAGGTCCGCAAGGCCGAGGCCGACCGGAACGACACCAAGGCGCTCAAGGAGCTCGCGGCGTTCCGTGCGCTGCTGACGGCGTCCCTGGTGCCCGAGGCCGAGGTCCGGGACACGCTGATCCGCGACTCGGACGCGATGACGATCCGGCTCGGCGGCACGCCGCCCAACCAGGCCGGCGTCAAGGCCAACTCCGGCAAGTCCCTCAAGGACTCCGGTCGCCTCGCATCGGATCCGAGCCGGCTGTGACGCTGCTGTACCTCATGTTCTCGCTCGTGCTGCTCGCTCCTTCCCCCGCCGGCCTCCACCTGGAGGTCGCGGGGGACGGGGCGACGGGGGTGACCGTCCGCGCGTCCGGCGTGGACGGTCGGCCCGCCGAGTCCGACGTCCGGCTCGTCCTCACCGCTACGGCGGAGGGCGGCCGGACGGTCGGCCCCGTGCAGCTCAACCCCTCCTCGGAGGGGCGGGGCTTCTACACCTCGGGTCCGGTGCTGTCGCCGGGCCGGTGGACGGTCGTGGTGTCCTCCGGCCCGGACAGCGCCTCGGCGGTGGTCGTGGCGCGTGCGGCGCAGACGCCGCCCGCCACGTCTGCGGCCGCTGCTCCGGCCGCGGCGCCGGATGCCTCGCCGCGCTGGTGGATCTGGGCGCTGCTGGGCGGGGCGCTGGTATGCACCGGAGTCGCGATCGTGCGGCTACGGCGCTCCTGAAGGGTCAGCGCCACGACCGACGCCAGCAGGAGCAGGCCGCCCGCCGCCGAGGCCGGGGTGAGCGGCTCATGGAGGACCATCGTGCCGAGGGCCACCGCGGCCAGCGGCTCGACGAGGGCGACCACCGACGCGGTGGTCGCCCTCACCACGGTCAGCCCACGGAAGAACAGCGCGTAGGCCAGGGCGGTCGGCACCGCGCCGAGGAACGCCAGCAGCCCGAGCGTCGCCGCCGTCGGTCGCGTGGTGAGCCCCTCGATCGCGGCCGGCGGCAGCAGCGCGATCGCCCCGATGGCGAACCCGCCGAGCGCCGAGTCGTACGGGTCGTCGGTGGACGCCCGGTTGAGCAGGGTGACCGCGGCGTACCCGGCCGCGGACAGCAGCGCCACCCCGATGCCGGCCAGCGGGTGCCGGCCGGCGTGCGGGTCCTGGGCCACGAGCAGGACCAGCCCGGCCAGCGCGATGCCGATCGAGGCCAGGTTGCGGCGCTCGCCGAGGAACACGCGGGCGCCGATCGCGATGAGCACCGGGCCCGAGCCGAGCGTGACGACGGTGGCGACGCCGATGCCCGCCAGGTCGATCGCGACGTAGTACGCGCTCTGGTAGAGCGCCATCCCGAGCCCGTTGGCGACGAGCCGCTTCGGATCGAGCTTCTTCGGGTTGTGCCTCTTCGGCCGTCTGAGCAGGGCCAGCAGGGCGAGGCCGCCGATGTACCGCCAGAAGGTGACGGCGATCGGGCCGAGGTCGCTGTGCCGGTAGAGCAGCGCGGCCGCGAAGCCGCCGAGGCCCCACGACACGGCGGCTAAGGCGATGTAGAACAGTCCCCGCCCGATGGGCAGGGCACGCGAGTCTGCCATGGATGTGTCTCCCGGTTTCCGGATGTTCGGTGGTCGCTGACTGAGGGCAGCGGCCACCGACCCGGGTGCACGTCACCGGGTTGCCGGGGAGCTCCGCCTGCCCGCTACCGAGTGGGCGGCGGGCAGACGACACGCAGACACATGCCGCGCACGTTACCGATCAGGTGACAACTCGGCGACATTCTTTTGATCGTCAACACGCAGCGCGACCGCGACACACCGCGCGACACGCCACTGACCGGCGCATACTTGCGCCGTCGTGACTATTCGTGTACGTCAGTTCGCCTCATTGTCACGATTCGATGGGATGACTCGCTCGGTGGGAGCCGACTACTCTGTAGCGACACGCACAGCCGGAGGTCGCGCCGTGGCCCATCACGCCCCCGCCACGTTGGCACAATCCGCAGGTAACCTGCCCTGGACCCTCAATGGGGGCCGTGGCATTTTCGGGCTCGACCCGGTCACCGGCGCCATCGTCCTGTGGTTCGGCCTGATGGCCTTCATCGTCCTGTTCGTGCTGCTCGCCGGGTTCCTCTCCCGGTGGAGCCTGCATCGCCTGAACCGCGCCGACCGCCGCGCCGCCGCCAAGGAGATCGAGGCCAGCCTGAGCCCGGCCGAGCGCGCCCGGCTGCGCATCGAGGCCGGCGAGCTCACCCGCCAGGCCGCCGCCACGGCCGTCGCCGCCAAGCGCGCCCAGATCACGGTCGCCGAGGCCCAGGCCCGCACCGTCGCCGCCCAGCAGGCCCGCGAGGTCGCCTGGACGACCTTCGACGTGGCCCAGAAGGCCTACCAGGAGGCCCTGGTCGCCGCCGGCCCCGCGGCGCCCGAGGCCGCCGCCCCGGACGAGGAGGAAGACGCCAAGCGTGAGGTCTCGCGCGCCGCGCTGGACGCCTTCAAGCGCGGCGACATCACCGTCGACGCCCTGGAGCAGGTCTTCAAGGGCGTGGCCGGGGCCGACCCGCTGCAGGAGCTCGCGGCCCGCGAGGTCGAGCTGCGCCGCAGCGCCGAGAGCCGGGCCCGCCGCCTCTACGAGGCGGCCGCAGCCGCCGAACGCGCCGCCGTGACGGCCGCGGACGTGGCCGTGGTGGCCGCGGCCGCCCTGGCCCAGGAGGCCGCCGAGGTGGCCGAAGAGGCCGCGGAGCTGCGCGACACCCTGGACGCGGTGCGGGAGGCCGGCATCGCGGCCGCGGGCATCACGTCTGGCCGGCGCGTCCCCCGCCAGCGCAGCCGCAACTCCCGCTCGGAGCCCGACGCGAAGGCCGTCGCCACGGAGGCCGCCGCCTGACGGTTCGCGGATCAGGCGGACGCCGGCAGATCGCTACCGCCCGGATGCTCGGGCGCGTGCGTAACCTCGATGCGATCCGCGGACTCGGCGACCTGAGCGGCCTGGTCGAAGCGCATCTCCAACAGGGCCTGCTGCAGGCGGGGGAGGTCGGCCTCCGCCAGCTGGAACGAGGCCCGGCAGAGCTTGTCGACCCACAGGGAGACGACCACGGTGCCGCGATGCGGATGGCACGTCACCCGCATCGTGCGCTCGTCGCCGCGCACGTCCGAGAACACATCGCCCGTCTTGGGCAGCGGTACCAGCTCACCCATGGACCCATGCTGAGGCACTGAACGCTGGTTCAGCAAGCGTTCAGTGCCCCGTCATCCGGGATATCGCCCGGAGCCTATCGATCGACCGGGATCACGGCACTGGGAGAGAGGTGCTCCAGGACCACGTCGGCCGGGTGCGGCACGCCGGACGAGGGGTCGAGGGACAGCCGGGTCACGGTGTCCGAGTGCTGGTTGGCCACGCACAGGGCGTCGCCCAGCACCGCGAAGTGGCGCGGCCAGGTGCCGCCCGTCGAGACCTCGTCAATCGGCAGGAGGCCGCCGGACTCGACGGCGAAGGTGGTGATGGTGTCGTTGCCCCGGTTGGCGACGTACAGGTGCCGGCCGTCGCGGGACAGGGCCAGCTCGCTGGGGAAGTTGTCGCCGACCGGCTGGACCAGGCAGGACGGCTTCACGTCGAGCAGTTCGAATCCCGAGGTGTACGTCGAAACCGTGGACGCCAGCTCGTTGGCCACGAAGACCCGCCCATCGGGGTGGAACACCAGGTGCCGGGGGCCCGTGCCCAGGGGCTGGACCGTCGTGGTGCGCAGGTGCTCGAGGCGGCCGTCCGGGGTCAGGCGATAGTGCACGATCGCGTCCATGCCCAGGTCCACGGCGTGCACCATGGTGCCGCGGACGGTCACATGGTGGGCGTGCGGGCCCTCCTGCCGGTCCGGCACCACGCTGGCGCCGGCGTGCTGGGCCAGATCGGTGCGCCGGTCCAGGCGGCCGTCAGGGGTCAGCGCGAAGACGCTGATGCTGCCGGTGGCGTAGTTGGCCACCAGGAGCCGATCGCCGGCCAGGGCCAGGTGGCACGGCGCCCCGCCGCCCGTCGGGAGGGTGCCCAGCAGCGTGCCGTCCGGTGCGAACGCGGAGACCGCGCCGTCGTCCAGCTCGGCCACGGCGTAGCGGATGCCGGTCGGCCCGGCGGCGAGGAAGCTGGGCGCGGGCGTGCGGACCGGCGGGGACAGCGGCTGGAAGTCGTCGTCGTAGGTCGAGTACTGGTCTGCGTAGGAGCCGATGAGCAGTGGCACTCGTCCAAGCCTAGGCTCCGGGTCCCGGGTGTGCAGCGGGGACGCCCCCCGATGCCCGGCTACGGCGCTCGGGGGCGCGTCGACCCCTAAGGGTGGGGCCAGCCCTACCGGGAATGCTGGGGGCTGACCGGTTCGATCAACGCGCCCGCGAACGCGACGCTGAGATGCATGACAGTTCTGGTTGATGCGCAGCGGTCCACGGACTTCTCCGCCCTGTCCCAGCGCATCCGTGCCGCCGGGCTACTCGACCGGCGTCCGGGCTACTACGTCGTGCGCCTCACCCTGGTCGCCGTCCTCTACGCCGGCGGCTGGGCCGGCCTCGCGGCGACGCACAGCCTGTGGTTCGCCGCCGTCCTCGCGGTGGCCTACGCGCAGGTCGCGCTGGTCGCCCACGACCTGGCCCACAAGCAGGTGTTCCGTGGCCGTCGGTGGTCGGAGGCGCTGGGCCTGCTGGCAGGCAACGCCGCCGTCGGCATGAGCTACGGCTGGTGGATGAACAAGCACACGCGCCACCACGCCAACCCCAACCACGAGGACCACGACCCCGACGTGGCGCCCGACATCCTGGTCTGGTCCACCCGCCAGGCCGAGCGGGCCCGGGGGCTGGCCCGGCTGATCGGCGGTCACCAGGCGCTGCTGTTCTTCCCGCTCCTGCTGCTGGAGGGCTTCAACCTCCACGTGCAGAGCGCCCGCGCCATCCCGTCGATGAAGCGGCGCCGGCTCGAGGGATTCCTGTTGTACGGCCACTTCGCCGCCTACCTCGCGGCCGCCTTCCTGCTGTTCTCGCCCGGGATGGCGATCGCCTTCATCGTCGTACACCAGGGGCTCTTCGGCCTGTATCTCGGACTGACGTTCGCGCCCAACCACAAGGGCATGCCGGTGCTCACCGCCGCCGACGAGCTCGACTTCCTCCGCAAGCAGGTCCTGACCTCGCGCAACGTGCGCGGCGGGGCGTGGCTGGACGTCGCGCTGGGCGGCCTGAACTACCAGATCGAGCACCACCTGTTCCCGAACATGCCCACCCCGAACCTGCGCCGGGCCCAGCCGATCGTGGAGCGCTTCTGCGCCGAGATCGGGGTGCCGTACCACTCGGCGACCTTCGTCTCGTCCTATGGCCAGGCGCTGCGGCACCTGCACGAGGCCGGCGCGCCCCTGCGGCGGTAGCTTTCGGGGCGTGGAGCATCTCTCCCTCTCCCTCTCCCTCGCACTCTCCCTCGCCGACTACCGGGCCCGGGTCGCCGCCATGTACCTGTCCGAGGCGGACCTGGCGGGGTTCCGGGCCCGGCGCGACGACCTGTTCGCCACCCACCCGCAGTCGGCCGTCCCGGCCCGCTGCGCTACTTCCCGCCCACCGGCGAGAATCGCCTGACCTTGCCGATCCGGATGGGTGAGCTAACTTGCCGGTGATTTCGGGGGGTTCGTGGTAGTTTGCCCGGCAGCTTGCAGCTTCCCCGACATGAATGGACGACGATGGAGCAGTCGCAGGTCAGGCGCCGGCTGGGATCAACGCCCCAGGAACGGGGGTCGAGGAACGAGGCGAGCTGTCCCGACATCTTCGAGCTGGCCGATGGGCGTTTCGCGGTGATCGGCACGGATATGACCGGCGACCTGCGGGGCCAGCTGCCGCCGGACGCCGGGGTGGCGAGCTACGAACGCATCGTGGTGATCAGCCGAGAGACGCTGCTGCACGCAAAGCGCGACATTCCCGATTTTTAGGCTTAAGCCTCGGTATCGCGTTCCGCCGGGCGGGTGGCCTGGTACGCCTCCTCGCACAGCAGGTCGAAGTCGCGCTCCGGGGTGCCGGAGTCCTGCATCGCCCGGCGGAACTGCCGGACCTCGCCCCAGAAGGCGCGGATCACGGGGTTCTCGAACTGATCCAGCAGCATCGCTTTGACGTAGCGCTCGTCCCGGTCGCCGGTGCGATAGAACAGGCCGTGGTAGTTGAGCACCAGGTTCGCGTAGAAGTACTGCTTGCGCAGCTTCGGTGAGAGATTCGAGTCGTACCGCGACCACACCTCGGCAAAGTTCTCGTCGTTGATGGCCAGTTCCGTGAGATGCATGTGCAATTCCCGGTAGACGGCCTCGGAGGAGCGGTGCAGTTCGCGCTGGGACTTCTCGGTGGCTTCGCGCTGCATGCGCAATTCCGCGCGTTGCATGCGCAGCTCCGTGAACTGCACCCACAGGGTCAGGCCGACCACCATCAGCGCAAAGACCGAGAAGATGCCGTTGACCACGGAGAATGCGTCGCTGAGCTGGTCCCAGCCGTGCGGCGCCTGCGTGCCGGTGACCAGGCCGGCCGCGCCGATGCTGGCCAGGCCCAGAACGGCGGCCACGGCGAGCACGATCAGGATCAGCCCGGCGACGATCAGTGCGCGTGCCGGTGCGGCGCGACCGGCGGGATTGCTGCTCATCGCACACCCACCTCCCGAGGAGGGCGACCAGGCATCCATCATGAGCGCGCGGGCCGACGTCGGCCGAACGTATTCCGTGACTCTTTACTGAATGAATCGTGAATGAGCACCGCCGACCCCCGGAATATCGCCCGGTGGCATTGGCACGTGCAAATTCAGGAGCGTCAGCCCAGGCTCCAGATCTGGTTGTCGGTGCCCCTGCAGTCCCAAATGATCAGCGAGGTGCCGCTGGCGTCCAGGCAGCGGCGGGAGTTCGGATTCTCCCACGTGTTGTTCGCGTGCCGAATCCATTTCTGGGCCCCGCTGCCGTTGCAGTCGAACGCCCACACCGCGTTGCCGTTGCCGGTGCCCGCGTTCTGCACGTCGAGGCACTTGCCGGCGTCGGTGAGCAGCGTCGCGCCCGTGTTGAGGTCGCCCTGGGCCCGCCAGTGCTGGTTGGTGCCCCGCGGGTCGCAGGTGTTGAGCAGCACCGTCGTGGAGCTGCGCTGCGTGCGGTACTCCACGCACTTGCCCGACTGCTTGCCCATCAGCCGCCCCGAAGTGGGCGCGGGGACCGGGGGCGGGGAGGCGCTGGCCGAGCCGGGGGCAGCCGAGGCGGAGGGGGCGCGCGACGCGGAGGGCGAGGCGGACCGGGTGCGCGAGGCGGACGGGCTGGCCGACGCGGACGGGGAGCCCTCGGGCGACGGGCCGGCGTTGCCGGCCTGCGGGGTGGGGGCGGGCGGCACCGAGACCCCGGGCACGTGGGACGACAGGCCGTTGTCGTGGCCGCCACCCGAGCTGTCGCGGCGCAGCACCTGGATCGCCACGCCCGCGGTGATGAGCAGGATCAGCACGGCCACGGCCACGGCGCCGACCGGGAAGCGGCGCCACGGGGTGGTGCGCCGGCGGCTGCCGCGGTAGTCGGCGGCGTCGTCGGGGTCCACCTCGGCCACGATCGCCAGCGCGGGCGGCTCGTAGTCGGCGAGCGTCGGCGAGTCGTCGGCCGGCAACACCCCGACGGGGAGGAGCTCGCCCTCGACGGTCTCGATCGGCTCGGCCTCGACCTCGGCAACAAGCTCGGGCTCGGACTTGGCCTCGGGCGCGGGCTGGGGCTCGGCAACAAGCTCGGGCTGAGGCGCGGCAACGAGCTCGGACTTGGCCTCGGCCTCGCGCGCGGCAACGGGCTCGGGCTGGGGCGCGGCAACGGGCTCGGGCGCGGCGACGGGCTTGGGCTTGAACTGGGGCTTGGCAACAAGCTCGGGCTCGGCAGCGGACGAAAGCCCGGCGACGGGCGAAGGCTCGGCCAGCTCGGGGTCGTTGGTGACGCCCGGCAGGGTCACGATGAACTCGAAGGTACGATCGTCCGCCGGGTCGAGCAGCTCGGCGGCGTCGGCCCGGGCCTCGCCGGCCAGCGTGTCGACGGTGTCCGGGTCCGGCTCGTCCGGGCCGGGCACGGGCACGGCGGGGATCGCGGCCGTCGCCACCGCCGTCGGGCCGTCCGGGCGCCGCTGGTGCGGCACGTCCGGGATGGTCGGCCGGGCCGGGGTGAAGGGCTCGGGGAGCGCCCGGTCCGAGGGCTTCGGCGTGAAGACCGGGAGCGGGGCCGGGGCCTCCGGAACCGCCGCCCAGGCCACCGCGGTGGGCCCGTCCGGGCGGCGCGGGTGGGGGATCGCCGGGATGGTGGGCTTGTCCGGGGTGAACGGCTGCGGCAGGACCGGGGTCGCGGTCGAGGTCGTGGGCGCCACGCGGTGGCGGGCGCGGGACGAGGCGGGCTGACCGCCCGGTTCGTCCGCGTCTTTCCCGTCTCCAGCGACGGACATGCCGAAAAACCCCCTCCGGTGGTCGGGTACTGCCCGGAGCACCGTAGCCTGCGTCAGCGACAACGCGCGACCGGCCGTAAGTCCGATGCCTGTCATTCCCGTGGCGGTCGCCCGGTAAGTTTTCCGCATGGTGCCAGAGGGCTGGGAAACGATCGCGGCGCAGCATACGGTGTGGGGTCGCGTCCGGGACGGGCAAACGCACCGCGACGAGGCCGTCGCCTTGGCCGGGGAACTGGCCGCGGCGAGGGCGCGCGCGGCCGGGGAGCTCGGTGATGATCCCTGGCAGGACGGTGACTTCGCCGCCCGCATGTCCCGGCAGGTGGCCCGCCTGGTCGACCTGCTGCCCGACGGCGAGGCGCTGTCGGGCGAGGAGGCGCTGCTGCTGGTCGCCGTACCGCTGCTGCATGACGCCCTCTGGGCGGGCCTGGCCGCGCACGAGCGCGGGGTGGAGCCCGGCGACCTGGAGCCCTCGCAGGACGCCAGCAGCGACCGGGCCGCGTTCGAGCGCTTCGCCCAGACCTACGCCCAGCCGCACCGCCGGGCCCTCGCCGCGATCCGCGCCGGGCGCCGGGAGACCGCGGCCGAGCTGGGCTGGTGGCTGCTGCACCGGTGGATCGGCCGGCGCCCGCAGGCCTACCAGCCGGAAACGGTCGCCGCGCTCACCGGCTACGCCGCCGACGGGCGCACGGCCGAGCTGCTGCGCGCGATCCGGGCCGACCCGGCCTTCCTCAACCGCCACGACCGGCCCGAGGCGCTGGAGTCGCGCCGCGGCGAGGTGCGCGAGCGGCTGGTCGGCTTCCTGCTGACCATCGCGCGCGGGCTGGCGATCGAGGTGACGGTGCTGCCGGAGGTCATCGGCGAGCACCTGGGCATCGGCGACCCGGTCACCGCCGGGCAGGTGCTCGACACGGTCCGCGACGGACGCTGGGAGGCGCGCGGCGCCACGCTGGTGCTGGGCGCGGCCTGCGCCCACCCGTCGATCGAGGTGGCGCTGCGGGCGCACATCGACACGCTCAACCAGCTGCTGGCCGAGGCGCAGCGGGCCGCGGCCCGGGACGACGAGCTGCTGCCGCTGCGCGGGCTGCCCAACCGGGCGGCCACCGACGAGGTCGGGCCGCTGGTGCGCGACGGGCTGCCGGCCTACCAGTCGGCCGGCGTGCGCTTCCGGCTCGCCGAGGACCGGGTGCGCGAGCTGCTCATGGGCGAGCAGCTGTACGGCGACCCGGCCCTGGCCATCCGCGAGCTGTACCAGAACGCGCTGGACGCCTGCCGCTACCGGGAGGCCCGCACGGAGTACCTGACCCGGGCCCACGACCGCCGGCTGGAATGGGACGGCGGGATCAAGTTCGTCCAGGGGGTCGACGAGCACGGCCGCGGCTACCTGGACTGCACCGACAACGGCATCGGCATGGGCGTGCGCGAGCTCAGCGAGGTGTTCTCGCAGGCCGGCGTGCGCCTGGCCGATCTGCCCGAGTTCCTCGAGGAGCAGGCCGAGTGGGCCCGCCTCGACCCGCCGGTGCAGCTGTACCCCAACAGCCGCTTCGGCATCGGCGTGCTGAGCTACTTCATGCTCGCCGACGAGCTCACCGTCGAGACGTGCCGGATGGGCCGCGACGGCCAGCCCGGCGAGCGGCTGCGGGTGTCGATCGCCGGCCCCGGCAGCCTGTTCCGCATCCAGGACCTCGGGCCGGGCACCGAGACGGGCACCACGGTCCGGCTGCACCTGCGCGAGGGGCTGACCGTCGCCTCCGTCGAGGAGCTGCGCAAGCTGCTGTGGGTGGCCGAGTTCGCCACCGAGGCCAGCGACGGCGTACAGAGCCAGCTCTGGGCGCCCGGCGAGCTGTCCGCGGCCGCCGGGGTGGTCGACGACGAGGAGGACGAGGACGAGGAGAGCATCGGCGCCGGCTTCGTGGCCGCCGAGGGCTCGCGGGTGTGGTGGTGCAAGGGCAACGGCGCGCTGCTGGCCGACGGCCTCTACGCCGGCAAGGAGATCTTCGGCGCGGTGGTCAACCTCAACCGCGACCTCGCACCGCGGCTGTCCGTCGACCGGACGAAGATCCTGGCGTACCGCGAGGACGACGTCGACCGCCTGCTCTGGGAGGCCGTCCCCGCCCTGACGGCGCCGGGGACCACCCTGCTGGGCTACGAGTGGCTGTGCCGGCTCGCCCCGGTGCGTCCGCTGGTCGCCGACCTGATCTTCGAGCAGGCGATCGAGCGCGGCCACGGCAAGTGGGAGATGGACGGCGAGACCGTCGACGCCGCCGTCACCGGCTGCTTCGTGGCCAACGACGGGCCGGTCGGCGGCCCGGACGAGCTCGTCGAGTGGCGGCTCACGGCGCTGGCCGCCGGCGGGCGCTACCGCAAGGTGCTCAAGCCCGGCCCGGACTGGAGGCGCGCGATGCGCTCCCGCCCGTCCGACGCGCTGCTGCTCAGCGTCGACGTGGACGGCACCGGCCCGTGGCTGGACCCGGTCGACATCGTGCCGCTGGTGCACCTGGTGCGGGCGGCCCGCAAGACCGGCCGGTCGGCCCCGGAGGTCGCGGCCCGGCTCGACGCGCTGGGCTACGAGCCGTCGGTGGGCGCCGACACGGTGGGCGTCGACCCCGACGACCTGATCTTCACCAGCCGGGACGTGGACGGCACCCGGCCGTGGCTGCAGCCCGACCAGCCGGTGCACCTGGTGCACCTGCTGCGGGCGGCGCACCGCACCGGCCGCAGCGTGCACCAGGTGGTGGCCCGGCTGCGCCAGCTCGGCTTCGAGGTGGACGTGGACGTCGACGTGCTGCCGCTGGAGCAGTTCGGCCCGAAGGACCTCACCATCGCCAGCCGCGACCTGGACGGCTCCCACCCGTGGCTGGACCCGCGCGAGCCGGTGACCCTGCTGCACCTGCTGCGGGCCGCGCACAAGGTGGCCCTGCCGGCCGACGAGACCGCGGCGCGCCTGGCCCTGCTGGGCTACCAGCTCGACAGCGGCTGGGAGACGCTGGTCACCGAGCCCGACGACCTGGTGCTCATCGCCCGCGACCTCGACAGCACCTCGCCGTGGCTGGACCTCGGCGAGGAGGTGGCGCCGATCCACCTGCTGCGGGCGGCCGAGCGCACCTCCCGCCCGGTCGCCGAGGTGGCCGCCCGGCTGCGCTCCTTCGGCTTCAGGCTGGGCGGCAACCTCGACGCGATCGAGGTGGTCAAGCTGGAGCCCGAGGACCTGCAGCTGGCCAGCCGCGACCTGGACGGCTCGCAGCCGTGGCTGGACTCCTCCCGGCCGGTGCCGCTGATCCACCTGCTGCGCGCGGCCGAGTCCACCGGCCGCGAGCTGCGCGAGGTGGCGACCCGGCTGGCCGCGTGCGGCTACCGGGTGGACGTCGACCCCGACGCGATCCTCATTGACCACCTGGAGCCCGACGACCTGACCATCACCAGCGAGGACCTCGACGGCTCGGATCCCTGGCTGGACCCGATGAAGCCGGTGCCGACGATCCGCATCCTGCGCGCCGCCCAGCGGACCCGGCGCAGTGTGCACGACATCGCCGCCCGGCTGACGTTCCTCGGCTACGCGGTGAGCCTGCACGGCGCCGGCCCGTCGCTGGACCAGGTGGAGCCGGACGACCTGCTGATCACCAGCCGCGACCTGGACGGCTCGCAGCCGTGGCTGGACCTGGACGAGCAGGTGCCGCTGCCGCACCTGCTGCAGGCGGCCCGGCGGGTGCGCCGCCCGGTGCACGAGATCGCGGCGCGGCTGGAGATCCTGGGGTACACCGTCGACGTGGATCTCAGCAGCATCGCCGTGGACGCCGTGAAGCCGAACGACCTGTTGCTGGCCAGCACCGACCTGGACGGCTCGCGGCCGTGGCTGGACGCCTCGCAGCCGGTGCCGCTCAACCACCTGCTGGCCGCGGCGCAGAAGATCCGCAAGCCGATCGAGGAGGTCAGCACCCGGCTGCGGGCGCTGGGCTACTCGGTGCCGGACGTCGACACCCGGCTGCCGCGGCTGCGCCCCGGCGGGGTGTAGCCGCCGCGTCGCCGACCTCCTGGCGCTGGCGCTCGCGGGGCTGGCCTGGGCGCCGTACCCGCCACGAGCGTGGCCCTGTTCCAGCGCGCGGTGCCGGCCGAGCGGCTGCCGCCGGTGCTGGCCGCCCGGGGCGCGGTGGTGGTCGTCTCCACGCCGCTGGGGACCCTGATGGGCGCGCCGCTGGTACAGGCGGCCGGGCCGGCGGCGACGCTGGTGGCGTGCGGGGTGGCGACCGCTGTGCTGGGGGCCGTTGCGCTGGTGGTGCGCGTGCGGGGGCGCGCGCTGTATGTCGCCTAACAGCTGCCGATGTCGCCTGTAGGGGTATAAATCCGACATGTCATGGCACGCGAGCGCCCGACGTGCCGGGAACGGGCAGTTTCAGGCGACCTCGTCGAGCACGTTGTGATGCGAGCAGAGCCGCCGCGTGTACTCCCGGAGCGCGCCGATGGCCTCGTCGATGTCCTCGGTCAGCACGTCCGGCAGGTCGATCAGCAGCCGCCGCCCGTCCACGGTGGTGTAGCCGCTGACCTCGAACCCGCTGTCGCGCACCCAGAGATCCACCCCCAGGTCGACCGTGGTGCGCCCGTAGCGCAGCACGACCCCCACGAGCGCGAAGGGCGCCTCGCCGGGGCCGATCCGCCCGATGAGCTCCCAGTGCAGCGGGCCGTGGGTGGCGGCGACCCGTTGGCCGTACCGCTGGAAATCCTCACAGGCCTCGTTGAGTGCGCCGAGCAGCGTGGCGGCCCCGCTCGATCTCGCGTCCATGGTTATCCTCCTGCGGCTCGATAGGCGGCGCCCACCTGGGTCGGGGTGGTGCCGTTGCTGTAGAGGCCGGTGTCGCCGGACTTGCTGGTGTAGAGCAGGAACCAGCTGTAGCGCTCGACGTAGGACAGGCCCTGCAGCATCGCCGTGGAGCTGTTCACGAACGCGACCTGCTGGTCCGTCGACGGGTAGACCGTGCCGTTGTCGAAGCGCATCAGCGCGTACTCGGTCAGCCAGATGGGCAGGTGGTAGCGGTTGTAGACGTTCTGGATGTACGTCTTGAGCTGGTTGGTGGCGTTGGCGGAGAAGTCGCCGCCGTACCAGTGCAGGGTGATGAAGTCGACCCGGTAGCCGCGCTGCTTGATGCCGGTCATGAACTGGTCGAACCAGCCGCCCGGGGTGTCCGCGCCGTAGGCGGGGGCGGGGCTGCCCAGGCGCATGCCGGTCGCCTGCAGCTGCGGCCACAGGTCGAGGACCTGCGCCGGGGTCATGTTGGACTGCTCCTTGAGGTCCGGCTCGTTGAAGGCCAGCAGGGTCTTGCCGTTGGCCTTCGCCTTGGCCAGGTCGGACGACAGGTTGTTCGGGCCCCAGACCATCGGCACGAACTCGACGCCCGAGACGCTGGCCACGGGGCTGGGGGACCAGTCGTAGTACCAGCCGGCCCGCACGTCCTTGATCGCCGGGGCATTGTTGGCGCCGAACTTGTCGTTGGTGCTCACGCCCTTCTTGGCGCTCTTCGTGACCGGGGGCAGCGGCGCCGGCACGGTGGTCTTGCTCGGGGTCGGGCTCGGCGCGCCGCTGCTCGGGGCCGCGCTCGTCGACGGCGGCGCGGCGGACGCGGCGGCCGTGGGGGCCGCGGCGGAGGTCGGATCCGACGGCGCCGCGGCGGTGGTGACCGCCGGCTGCTGCTCCTCGCCCTGGGTGGCGACGTAGACGGCGCCGGCGGCCCCGGCGATGGCGACGGTGGCGGCCAGGCCGACCAAGACCGGCTTGGAGGCGGCGACCCACCCGGCGAGCATGGCCTTGAGCCCGCCGGCCTTCACGGTCACGGCCGTGCCGGTGATCGTGCCGGTGGCGCCCGCGGTGAACGCCGTCGCCGCCAGGGCCGCCGGCACCGGCACCAGCGCGATGCCGGCCAGCAGCCGCTCGGCGGCGATCATGTCGCTCCAGGCCAGGTCGCAGCGGTTGCACTCGCGGGTGTGGCGGGCCAGGCGCTTGCGCCACAGCGCGGTGGGGCGCCCGTCCCAGCTGT
This sequence comes from Dactylosporangium sp. NPDC051485, assembly GCF_040682015.1. Classification (NCBI taxonomy): domain Bacteria; kingdom Bacillati; phylum Actinomycetota; class Actinomycetes; order Micromonosporales; family Micromonosporaceae; genus Dactylosporangium; species Dactylosporangium sp. NPDC051485. The sequence goes on along the minus strand of NZ_JBFAZW010000062.1, from coordinate 25,888 downwards.
GCAGCACCGCGCTCAGCTCGGGGCATCGGGGGCGGGCGGCCAGCGCCCGCACGACCGCCCGGGCCGCGTCGAGCTGGGCCTTCATCCGCTGGATGCGCACCGCGGCGTGCTGGCGGGTCAGGCGCAGCGCCCCGACGACCTCCTCGCGGTCGAGCTGCCCGGCCGCCTCCAGCCACCACAGCGACAGCAGCTCGCGGTCGTCGTGCTCGAGCCAGCGGGTGGCCTCGGCGACCTCCTGGCGCTGGCCGGACAGGCGCAGCCGGGTGATCGCCAGGTCGGCGAAGTCGGCACCGGGGTCGGCGGTGTCGGTCGGGTCGGCCCAGTCGCCGACCAGCGGCGCCTGCACCTGGCGGCGGTGGCGGTCGCGGACCTGGGACATCGCGATGGCGACCGCCCAGGAGCGGAAGCTGTCGGGCTCGCGCAGTCGGGGCAGCCCGTCGACGACGCGCAGCATCGTCTCCTGCACCACGTCGTCGACGTCCGCGTGTCCCTGCAACGCGCGACCCACGATGTTGTAGATCAGCGGCAGGTACTCGCTGACCAGGACATCGAGTGCCCGCTGGTCGCCGGCTCTCGCCGCGATCACCGTGGCCGTGCTCATCAGCGCCTCCTGTCGAACCTATTCAGGAGACGTCGCTGCGCTGGGTCAATAACGGCTTCCGGAAAACTACTTTCGGTCACGCCTTCGCAGCAGTACGACGCCGAGAATGCCCAGGACCAGGAACGCGCCGTAGCCGAACACCATGAGCATGATCGAGATGCTGTCGAGCTTGATGTCGTTCTGCGGGTCGCTGTTGTCGGCCACGAGCGCGCTGAACCCCCCGGTGCAGCACAGCGCGACCACGGCGAGCACCAGGGCGATCACCGCGCCGACGAGCCGGCCGGTGGATCGGGCGGGCTTCGACGAGCCGTGCGACGGACCGGCCGGGGCTTCGGGCCGCGGAATCTGCTCCGGGGCGCGGGGCGGCTGCGGCACGGTCACCGGGGCGAGCGCGGCGTCGATGCGGGCGAGCAGGTCCGGGGGCACCGGATAGATCGTCGGCTCGACGCGGATGCTGAGGCTGTCGAAGCCGATGAGGGAGCGCCCGCCGTCGGGGTAGGCCAGCGACACCGCGCACTCGGCGAACGGAATGGCGATCGGCGCCCGCCCCTCCCGCTCGAGCCCGATGCCGGTCGGCCCGACGACGAGGCTGACCTTGCCGTCGCGCCGGGAGCGGAACGGGTGGCCCGGGATCGGCCGCTCGGAGGCGACCGGGGCGGGCGCGAACCCGGCCCACTCGGCGTCGTGGCCGCTCGGGGTGCACAGCAGCCCGCCGTCGAGCATCTCGCGCGCGACCGGCAGCAGGCTGTCGACGGTCAGGGCCTGCAGTTCGGCCCGGATCTCCTCGAGGGTGCGCAGCGGCGCGCCGGTGAGCAGGTCCATCGCCCGGGAAGGCAGCCGCCCGACCTCGGCCAGCGGCCCGCGCAGGCCGTCCTCGGCCTTGGCCTTCACGGCGTCGAGGTCGCCCGGCTCGATCCGCCCGGCCCGCAGCTTGGCGAGCACGTCGACGAAGCCGCCGAGGACGGCGTCGTGCTTGCCCGGCACCGAGTCGGCGACGGCGGTGATGACGGCCATGCCGTCGCCCCGCGGCTCGTAGTTCGTGGCGGCGGTGTAGGAGTTGCCGTCCTCCTGGCGCAGGCTGCGGTACAGCTCCCGCTCCAGCACCCCGGCCAGCGCGGAGGCGGCGGGGCCGCGCCGGACCACGCCGTCGTAGGCGACGTGGGTGCCGTCGCCGGAGAAGTACGCCGGCGTGGCGCGCAGGGCCGATGTCGGGGCGGGCACGGGGCGGCGCGCGCCGTCGGGCAGCGCCAGCTTCAGCGCCGGCGGGATCCGCTCGCCGGCCACCCAGAGCACCGCGTTCTGCCGGGTGAACCAGGCCGCGGCCCAGCGCTTTAGGTCCTCGCCGGTGATCCGGGGGAGGCCCATTTCGTGGTACGCCGGGAGCCCATACGTCCGGGCACCGTACCGCCACAGCGCGAGCGACTCGGCCGGCCCGCCGCTGCGCCCGCTCTCCTCGGCCGCGAGCACCTGCCGCTCGGTCTCCAACCGGTGCAGCGGCAGCGCCTGCAGCGACGCGCACACGCCGTTGAGGAAGGCGACGATGTCGTCCTCGCCGCCCTGCATGTGCAACACCGTGGTCACGGCGCCGGTGCTGCCGTTGTAGTGGTAGTCGGTGAGCCCGTGCCCGTGCAGCACGAGGTGCTCCAGCAGGTGGGTGATGCCGCGGTACGCCAGGGTCTCGTCGGCCTGGCCGACCCGGAACGTCAGGCCGGCGATCATCGGCCCGTCGTGCCGCGCGAAGAGCGCCGGGACGCCGTCGACGTCGGTCTGCTCGATCGTCATGACTTGACCACCGCCTTGCGGGCCGAGAGGTACAGGCTCCGCCCGTCCGTCGGGCTGAAGTAGTTCCAGAGGTCGCCGCCGCCGTGCTCGCCGACGAACTCGAAATGGGGCCGTGCCGCGGCCCGGTCGCCCATGACCCAGAAGACGAGGGCGAAGAGGTTGTGCGCGGTCAGCGCCCGGTACCCGTCGGCCCGGAACGCGGGATGGCGCACCGAGCGGTCGGCCGCCTCGTAGACCTCGGCGCGGGTCTCGGGCAGCTTCCAGACCTTGCCGTTGCCCTCCTCGAAGCAGATCTCGACGTACACCTCCAGCAGCGCCAGCGGGGCCAGCGAGCCGTCGGGGGCCGCGCGCAGACACTCGAGGCCGAAGGCGCGGGCCTTCTCGAACGAGCCCGACCACTTGGGGCAGAACTGCTGCACGATGCCGGCCTGTGCGGCGTACACGTGCGGCACGTGCCGACTGAGCCGGTCGTAGCGGCGCCGGGCCTCGTTCTGCCCGAGCTGCAGCCCGCGGTTGACCCTGATCCGGCTGGTCCACGCGGTCGCGTTGGCCGGCTCCTCCGCGGTGACGCCGACGAGGATGCGCTCGGCGCGGCGCAGGTGGTCGTGGAAGGTCGCGAACTGCTCCCGGCTCACGTTCTTGGCCCGCGCGCTCGAGCGCACCTCCCAGCCGGCCGAGATGAGCCGACCGGCGTAGAGGGTACGGGCGAGCGTGCCGGGCTCCCGCTCGGCACAGGCCGCGAGGAAGTCCTCGCTGCCGGCCACGCCGGCGACGATTCCCGCCGCGTACTCGTGGTCGTTCGGGTCGGTGAGGGCCGCGAACCGTGCGGCGACGGCCGGCCAGTCCCGGCGGCCCACTGCCTGGCGCAGCTCCCGCAGTTCCTCGAACGGCGCCGCGGGGTCGAAGTCGGTCACGACGCGAGAGCATAGGTGAAGCGGCCTCACGTGTGGGGCCCCGTTTCGGCAGTTCGACCCGTGGCTGCTGGGTGCGAACGGGGCGAGTGGGGCACAATGCATGCTCGTGACGACCTCGATTCACCAGCGCATCGCGGAAGAGCTCGGCGTCAGGGAGCGGCAGGTGACCGCGGCGGTCGACCTGCTCGACGGCGGGGCCACGGTGCCGTTCATCGCCCGGTACCGCAAAGAGGCCACCGAGATGCTCGACGACGCCCAGCTGCGCACGCTGGAGGAGCGGCTTCGGTACCTGCGGGAGATGGAGGAGCGGCGGGCCGCCATCCTCGAGTCGATCCGCAGCCAGGGCAAGCTGGACGAGGCGCTCGAGGCGCAGATCATGGCGGCCGACTCCAAGGCCCGGCTGGAGGACATCTACCTGCCGTACAAGCCCAAGCGGCGCACCAAGGCCATGATCGCCCGCGAGGCCGGGCTGGAGCCGCTGGCCGACGGGCTGCTGGCCGACCCGAGCGTGGACCCGCAGGCGGCCGCGGCCGTCTTCGTCGACGCCGAGAAGGGCGTGGCCGACGCCGCCGCGGCCCTGGACGGCGCGCGGGCCATTCTCGTCGAGCGCATGTCCGAGGACGCCGACCTGATCGGCGAGCTGCGCGAGAAGATGTGGGCGCAGGGCCGGCTGACCTCGAAGGTCCGCGGCGGCAAGGAGACCGACGGCGCCAAGTTCGCCGACTACTTCGACTTCAGCGAGCCGTACACCAAGCTGCCCTCCCACCGGATCCTCGCCATGTTCCGCGGGGAGAAGGAGGAGATGCTCGACCTGGTGATGGAGCCGACCCCGGACCCGGAGGCGCCGTCGCTGTACGAGCCGGCCATCGCCTCGAAGTTCGGCATCCGCGACGCGGGCCGGCCCGGCGACAAGTGGCTCAACGACACCGTGCGCTGGGCCTGGCGCACCCGGATCCTGGTCCACCTCGGCATCGACCTGCGGATGCGGCTGTGGCAGGCGGCCGAGGAGGAGGCGGTGCGGGTCTTCGCGGCCAACCTGCGCGACCTGCTGCTCGCCGCGCCGGCCGGCACCCGGGCCACGATGGGCCTCGACCCGGGCTTCCGCACCGGCGTCAAGGTCGCCGTCGTCGACGCCACCGGCAAGGTGGTCGACACCCACACGATCTACCCGCACGTGCCGCAGAACAAGTGGAACGAGTCGATCGCGATCCTGGCCGCGCTGTGCCAGAAGCACAAGGTCGAGCTCATCGCGATCGGCAACGGCACCGCCTCCCGCGAGACCGACAAGCTCGCGGCCGACCTGGTCAAGCAGTTCCCGCAGCTCAGCGTGGTCAAGGTGATGGTGTCCGAGGCGGGCGCCTCGGTGTACTCCGCCTCCGCCTTCGCCTCGCAGGAACTGCCCGGCCTGGACGTCTCGCTGCGCGGCGCGGTCTCGATCGCCCGGCGCCTGCAGGACCCGCTGGCCGAGCTGGTCAAGATCGATCCGAAGTCGATCGGCGTGGGGCAGTACCAGCACGACCTCTCCGAGTCGAAGCTCAGCCGCTCGCTCGACGCGGTCGTCGAGGACTGCGTGAACGGCGTCGGCGTCGACGTCAACACCGCGTCCGCCCCGCTGCTGACCCGGGTCTCCGGCATCGGCGCCAGCCTGGCCGACGCGATCGTGGCGCACCGCGACGCCAACGGCCCGTTCCGCAACCGCCGGGCGCTCAAGGACGTCGCCCGGCTCGGCCCGAAGGCCTTCGAGCAGTGCGCGGGCTTCCTGCGCATCCCCGGCGGCGACGACCCGCTGGACTCCTCCTCGGTGCACCCGGAGACCTATCCGGTGGTCCGGCGCATCCTGGCCACCACCGGCGGCGACCTCAAGGCCCTGATCGGCAACGGCACCGCGCTGCGCAAGCTCAAGCCGGCCGACTACGTCGACGACACCTTCGGCCTGCCGACCGTCACCGACATCCTCAAGGAGCTGGAGAAGCCCGGCCGCGACCCGCGCCCGGCCTTCAAGACCGCCGAGTTCGCCGACGGCGTCGAGAAGATCTCCGACCTGACCCCGGGCATGCTGCTGGAGGGCGTGGTCACCAACGTGGCCGCGTTCGGCGCCTTCGTCGACGTGGGCGTGCACCAGGACGGGCTGGTCCACGTGTCCGCGCTGTCCCGCACGTTCGTGAAGGACCCGCGCGAGGTGGTCAAGCCCGGCGACATCGTGCGGGTGAAGGTGCTCGACGTGGACATCCCGCGCAAGCGCATCTCGCTGACCCTGCGGCTCGAGGACGAGGCCACGCCGGCCCCACGCGAGCGGGGCGAGCGCCCCGAGCGCCCCGAGCGCCGCGAGGGCGGCGGCCGGCCCCGCGGCGGCGACTCCCGCGGCGACTCGCGCGGTGGCGGCCGCCCGCGGGAGTCCCGGGACTCGTTCAGCGGGGGCGGGGCGCTGGCCGACGCGCTGCGCCGGGCCGGGCTCGACAAGGGCCTCGATGGGCTCAAGGACCAGCAGAAGCAGCGGCGGAAGTAGGGCGCAGGCGCCCGCGCTGCTCCGGGCTGGACTAGGGCCTCGACGGGCTCAAGAGCCAGCAGAAGCAGCGGCGGAAGTAGGGCGCAGGCGCCAGACCCGCGTGCGCATGACGTCCCCGTCCTCCAGCTCCCGGCGGACGGGGACGTCGTAGGCGGCCAGCTCCTCGAAGCGCCGCTCCGGCAGGTAGCCCCGGCCCGGGTCGCCGACCAGGGCGACGCTTGTGGCGGTGCGGAGCATCTGCAGTACCGCCGCGGCAACCGTCTCGGAATAGAAGACGTCCCCGGCGACGATCACGTCCGCCGGGACGAGCCGCGTGGCGGTCTCGATCGTCACGCCGTTGCGCTCAGCGTTGCGGCGGGCGGCGGCCAGCGCCCGCGGGTCGGTGTCCACGGCGGTCACGCGGGCCGCGCCCGCCTTGGCCGCGGCGATGGCCACCAGGCCCGAGCCGGCGCCGAGGTCCACGACCGTGCGGCCGGCGACGACGCCCGGATGATCCAGGAGGTACCGCGCCAGCGCGATCCCGCCGGGCCAGGCGAACGCCCAGAAGGGCGGCGGGGTGTCACTGCGGTAGTCGCCCTCGAAGAGCGGGGTGCCGTCCGCGGCCAGGTCGAGCTCGATCTCCGGCAGCATGCCAGCCCCCAAATACGGAAATATCCGGACGCGCGCAGCGCCCGGACATTTCCGATCGGTCGGAAGGTCAGCCGACGATGCCGCTGAACAAGGGAAGCACGCCACCGGCGATGCCGCCGACCGCGGGCAGCCCGGTCACCAGCGGGAGGGCCTCCGGCTGGGCGTGGCGGGGCCGGTAGGCGCTCTCGGTCACCAGCGGGAGGCGGCCGGCGGCCTGCGGCAGCGCGCCCGTGGTCGGGACCAGCCGGTTGGCCACGGCGGTGGTGCTCACGCCCGGGGTCGGGCCGATGCCGCCGATCACCGGAAGGCCGGTGATCGAGTCGTTCTTGAGCACGTCGCTGCCACCCAGCGGCGCGTCGCCGACGAGGGGCAGGCCGCCGGACTCGGTGTACCCGACCGGGATCGCGTAGTCGTTGACCGGCTTCAGCGTGCCGCGAATCGGCAAGCCGTCGCCCAGCAGCGGCAGGCTGCCGACCAGCGGGAGGTCCTCGGTCTGGGCCCCGCGCGGGGACGGCTTCGGCTTGGACCGCGTCGCCGGCAGGGCCGGGAGGGCGGTCGAGGTGTCGGCGATCGACGTGCCGCCCAGCGTGCCGGTGCCCGGCAGGCCCGGCAGGCCCACCTGGTCGAGGCTGGTCAGCTGGCCGACCAGCGGCAGGCCCGGCAGCGAGCTCTCGGTGCCGGCGACCGGCACGGCGCCGGTGGGCAGGGCCGGGAGACCCGGCAGGCGGCTCGACGTGGTCCGGGGCAGGCCCAGGCTGTCGGTCGGGACCAGGCTCGACACCGGCACGCCGTCGAGCACGCCCGGCATCGGGCGGCCGTTGAGGCGGTTGGTCTCGAGGCTGGCATCGGTGGCCGCGTCGACGCTGGTGTCGATGCGGTCGCTGTGCGCCTGCAGTTGCAGCGACTGGTTGTTCGGCCCGCCAAGGGGCGAGAACAGATCGTCCAGCTGGCCGGCTGCCAGCGCGGTGTCATCGGCGTGTGCGGCGCCGGCGCCCAGCAGCAGCATGCCGCCGGCGAGGCCGACGGTGCCTACCGTCCGGCGAAACCACGTGTTCATCGGCGAAAACCCATCTGGTCGACAATGCGATTCGCCGGGTCCAACGAGACGCCGGGGCTTCGGAAACTGGTGATCTTCGTTAGGATCGCCCGGTGGCGTCCGAGTCTTCGCTGCTGAGGCGCCTGCGCGGCAATCTTCCACGCGCCCGGGCGATCACCCGTCCGTGGTCGATCGAGCCCCCGGCCGACCCCTCCTCCGATCCTGCCGCCCGGCACGTCGTGCACGGCCCGGCGAAGCGGGTGGTGGTGTGCGGCGACGACCCGCTCGCCCACCGGCTGATCAGTGAGCTGATCCTGCAGTACGGGGTGCACGTCACCGCGATCATGCCCAGCGCCGAGCGGCGGCACGGCCCGGAGATCGCGCGGCTGCTGTCCCGCCACGGCGGCCGGGTCATCGAGGCCGAGCGGCCCGACACGGCGGCGTTCGAGCGGGCCGACCTGACCGGCGCCGACGCGCTCGCGCTGGTCAGGCAGGACGACATCGGCAACCTCGACGCCGCCCTGCAGGCCCAGGAGGTCAACCCGAAGATCCGGCTGGTCATCCGGATGTTCAACCTGCGGCTCGGGTACAGCGTGCGGCGCAACTTCGCCGACGTGCGGGTGCTCTCCGACGCCCAGATGGCCGCGCCGGCCTTCGTGTCCGAGGCGCTGGGCGAGGTGGCCCCGGTGCACGTGCGGGTCGCGCAGCGCACCCTCTTCGTGGCCCGCCGCGCCGAGGTCCGCCCCGACGACGTGGTCTGCGGCCTGGCCGCCACCGCCGGCGAGGACGAGCCCCGGCTGCTGCCGGAGGAGCAGGAACAAGCCGATGTCGTACTCGCCGTTGCCAACGGCGAGCGCGCCGCCACGGTCGTGGAGCGGGGCGAGCGCCTGCCGCGGCGGCGCCCGAGGGCCGAGCGCCTGGGCCGCTGGTGGCGCCGCCAGCTGCGCAGCCCCCTGCGGCTGGTGCGCGGACTGGTGAGCCGCCGGCTGTGGGTCACCGCCGCCGCGTTGCTGGCCGTGCTCGTCGCCGGCAGCGTGGTCATCGCCCACTACAAGCACGTGAGCTGGTGGAACGCCGCCTACGTGACCCTGCTGTCCGAGCTCACCGGCGCGAGCCCCGACCTCGAGTCGCACTGGCCGGAGAAGCTCGTCACCACGCTGCTCGGCCTGGTGAACGTGGCCCTCATCCCGGTCATCACCGCGGCCGTGGTCGAGGCGGTGGTCAACGCCCGCCTGGCGATCGCCCTGGGCCGGCTGCGCGAGCCGGTCTCGGACCACGTCATCGTGGTCGGCCTGGGCAACGTCGGCACCCGGGTCATGCACGCCTTCGTCGACCTCGGCGTCCCCGTCGTGGTCATCGACCGCGACGAGAACGCCCGCGGCGCCCAGTCCGCCCGGTCCCGCGGCGTGCCGTTCATCATCGGCGACGCCAGCAGCGCCGAGACCCTGAAGGCCGCGTCCGTGCAGACCTGCCGCGCGCTGGTGGTGGTCTCCACCGACGACCAGGCCAACCTAGAGGCCGCCCTGGAGGGCCGGGCGCTGAAGCCCGGCCTGAGGGTCGTCCTGCGGCTCTTCGACGGCCGCTTCGCCGACCGGGTGCAGCGGGCCTTCGGCATCACCGCTTCGCGGAGCGTGTCGTACCTCGCCGCCCCCGCCTTCGCCGCCGCCCTGCTCGAGCGCGAGGTGATCGGCACCGTCCCGATCGACCGGCGGGTGCTGCTGCTGGCCGAGGTGCCGGTGTGCGAGGGCTCCCAGCTCGACGGGCGCCCCGTGTCGGCGGCCCAGGAGGTGGGCGGGGTGCGGGTGCTGGCCGTGGCGACGGACGGCGAACAGCGGACGGTGTGGGCGCCGCCGGCCGCTTACGTGCTGCGCGCCGACGACCTGCTCACCGTGGTCACCACCCGCCTGGGCCTCGGCGATCTGCTGTCCCGCACGGGTGGCACGCCCTCGTAGCGCCCGGCCTGGCGTCGCTTCTCGGCCGCGGCGCCGACTCCCGTGCCCTGGCCCTTCCTCCGCTCGCGCGAACGCCTGTTCCGCTCCCACCTCTGCTCCGTCCCTTACCTCCGCTCCGCTCCGACCTCCGCTCCGCTCCGACCTCCGCTCCGCTCCGACCTCCGCTCCGCTCCGACCTCCGCTCCGCTCCGACCTCCGCTCCCACTTCCGCTCGGCTCCACTTCCGCTCCGACCTCCGCTCGGCTCCACTTCCGCTCCGACCTCCGCTCCCGCCTCTGCTCCGTTTTCGACGTCCGGCGCCGTCGTTCGCCGCTCGTCTTGGTGCGTCATGTGTCCGAAATTTCGGAAATGTCGGCCGGTTGTCGTGGCGGTGCGGGCCGGTTGGGTCGCAACGGCGGTACGGGCGACGGATCCGCGGGCGTTCCCGCCTCCTGGCGGGTGGATGGCTCGTTGAATGGGCGGATCGCCCGATTTACCCCTAACGCTCCGGGGCGGTCCCTTCTTGCAACCCATTCGGGAGGACGCGCTCATGCGCCGTAGGTCGTTGCTCGTCGCCGGGGTCTGTGCCCTGCTGGGAATCGCCGGGGCGGGGGTCGCCATGGCTTCTTCCGGCCCGCCGTATCGGGCGCCGGGCAGCGCGCCGCAGCTGCGCCACGACATCTCGGGCCTGCGGGAGCCGGGTGCCGAGCCGGCCGGCGTGCTGGAGTCGGTGACCACCGGGGCGATCGAGCGGGCCGCCAGCCGTACCTTCGAGTACCCCGGCGCCGACTACGTGAAGGTGCACTTCTCGCGGCTTGCGCTCGGGTCCGGCGACAAGGTCGTGGTGAGCGATGCGTTGGGGACCGAGCACTACGAGTACACCTCGAAGGATCTCGGCGACTCCGGCAACTGGTCCATGTCCGTGTCGGGCGACCGGGCCGTGGTGCGGGTCGTGAAGGGGCGCGACGACGTCTTCGGGATCCGGTCGCGGCTGGCCTCGATGGGGGTCACCGTCGACAGCGTGGCGCGCGGACAGACCGCCGCCGAGCGGACCAAGGCCGACGCCGACCGGAAGGCCGCGCTGGCCGCCGGGCCGCGCGAGGAGAGCATCTGCGGGCGGGCCAACGAGACGGAGAACGCGGCCTGTTACAAGTCGTCGGACCCGGTGGCCTACGCGAACTCGAAGCCCGTGGCCCGGATTCTCATCAACGGCGTCGAGCTGTGCACCGCCTGGCGGGTCGGCACCCAGAACCGGATGCTCACCAACCACCACTGTTTCACCACCACTCGCGAGGCCCGCAACACCGAGGTGTGGTTCAACTACGAGTGCGCGCGGTGTGACGGCGGCGCCACGCTGCGTCCGGTCAAGGTCATGGGCGACCAGGTGCTGGCCACCGACGACATCCTTGACTACACGCTGTTCAGCGTGCGCAACTTCGCGCAGATCCAGCAGTTCGGGTACCTCGAGATCGACGACCGGGCCCCGGTGCGCGGCGAGGAGCTGTACATCCCGCAGCACCCCCGGGGCGCCCCGACGGTCATCGCCAGCGAGGACGCCACCGAGCGGAGCGGCAACTGCGCGGTGGACAACCCGGCCTACGACGGCTACGCGGCGCGCACCGACATGTCGTACTTCTGCGACACCGACGGCGGCTCGTCCGGCTCCCCGGTGATCTCCCGGCGCACCAACAAGGTCATCGCCCTGCACCACTTCGGCGGCTGCCCGAACTCCGGCGTGCGCATCGACCGCATCGCCGCCCAGCTGCGCCGGGTCATGTAAAGATCCCGTGCACGTGGGGCCCGGTGCGCCGGGCCCCTTCGCCTGTTCGGGTACCGTTTGACCTCGTGCGCCTCGAGTTACGCCCAATCCGCCCGTCTGGTTGGTGGCTCGACGCGCTGCTGGTGGCGGGCTTCGCCGTCATCACGATCCTGCTGGCCGCGAAGACCCCGCTGCTGAGCCTGGACCTCGCCGTCCGCGACTTCGCCGACGCGCACCGCCCGGGCTGGGCCGACACCCTGCTGCGCTGGTGCAACCGGCTCGGCCAGGGCGGGCAGGTGCTCACCCCGCTGGCCGTGATCGCCGCCTTCTTCCTGACCCGCGCCCGCCACACCGTGCGCCCGTTCCTGCTGGTGATCGGCGCCTTCGCGATCACGTACGTGACGATCGGCCCGCTGAAGATCTGGACCGACCGGCTGGCGGCGAGTGAGCACGTGCACGCCCACCCGGAGTACCTCTTCTACGCCGACGAGGGCATCTCGTACCCGTCGGGCCACGTGGTGAACGCCATCGTCTGGTACGGCGTCCTCGCCACTCTCCTGACCGGCGTGGTCAGCCCGCGGGTGGTGGCGGTGATCCGCTACACGGTGCCGGTGGTGCTGTTGTTCACCACGACGTACCTGAGCTTCCACTGGATCACCGACGGCCTGGCGGCGCTGCTGCTGGGGCTGTTCCTGGACCGGCTGCTGCGGCGGGTGCCCTGGGACGCGGTGCCGCTCGGCGGGCGCCTGACGCGCGCGGGCTGGGCCGGCCCGTTCTACGACGTCGAGCCGGCCGGGACCGAAGCACCGCTCGGCAACCGGGTGTAAGGCCGCCGGGCCCGAAGCACGCTCAGCTACGAACCCACGCACCCGCGCGCATCACGCGCCGCACGTTCAGCTCCTCGTCCAGCACCAGCAGGTCGGCGCGGGCGCCCGCCCGCAGCGTGCCGCGGTCCGAGCCCAGGCCGATGGCGCCCGCCGGCGTGGTCGAGGCCATCCGCGAGGCCGCCGCCAGCGACAGCCCCGCCCCGACGGCCCGCCGGAACGCCTTGTCCATGGTGAGCGTGCTGCCGGCGATCGCGCCGTCGCGGGTCAGTCGGGCCACCCCACCGGCCACGTCGACGCTCTGGCCGCCCAGCTCGTACGTGCCGTCGGGCATGCCGGCGGCGGCCATGGCGTCGGTGATCAGGGCGGCGCGGGCCGGGCCGGTGACCGAGGCGGCGAAGGCCAGGGTGCCGTCGTGCAGGTGGATGCCGTCGGCGACGAACTCGCAGACCACGCCCGACGCGCCGAGGAGGGCGAAGACCGGGCCGGGCTGGCGGTGGTGGGGCGGGCGCATGCCGTTGAAGACGTGGGTGCCCACGGTGGCGCCGGCCTCGACGCCGGCGAGGGCCTCCTCGTACGTCGCGTCCGTGTGGCCGATGGCGGCGACGACACCGCGAGCGACCAGCAGCCGGATCGCCTCCAGCGCGCCGGGGAGCTCGGGGGCGACCGTGACCAGCCGTACCGCACCCTCTCCCGCGGCGATGAGGGACTCCAGCTCCTCGAGCGACGGGTCGCGCAGGAAGGCCGGGTTCTGGGCGCCGCAGCGGGCCTGGGAGAGGTACGGGCCCTCGAAGTGCACGCCGGCCAGCACGCCCTCGGCGACGAGTGGGGCGAACGCCCTGGTGGCGGCGAGCATGAGCTCCGGCGGCGAGGTGACCAGGCTGGCGAGCATGGTCGTGGTGCCGTGCCCGAGGTGGTACGCGGCGGCCTTGCGCGCCTCGTCCGCGTCGCCGGTGGTGAAGGTCGCGCCGCCGCCGCCGTGGACGTGGATGTCGACGAAGCCGGGCACCACGACGGCGCCGTCGGCCGCCGCGCCCCCCTCGCCGACCTCGGCGATGTGCTCGCCCTCGATGCGGACGAAGCCGTTGTCGATGACGCGGTCGCCCGCGACCACCCGGACCCCGGACACCACCGTCATTGCGTGTTCCCCTTCGTGTTCAGGTTGTCGAGCGCGATGAGGGCCGCGCCCAGGCAGCCGGCCTCGTCCCCGAGCGCGGCGCGGGTGATGTCCGGCTCGCGGTGGAAGGTCACCCGGGCGCGCACGCCCTCGCGCAGCGGGGCCAGCAGGGACTCGCCCGCCTCGGCCAGCCCGCCGCCGAGCACGATTACCGCCGGGTCGAACAGCGCGATGCCGGTCATCAGGCCGTCGGCCAGCGCGTCGATCGTCTCGCGCCACACGGCGACCGCGGTCGGCTCGCCCTCGGTGGCCAGCCGGGCCACCTCCTCGGCGGTGGCCGGGCGCCCGGCCTGCTCGGTGTAGCGCCGGCCGACCGCCGACGCCGAGGCGACCGCCTCCAGGCAGCCGCGCTGGCCGCAGCCGCAGACCGGGCCGCCGGGCCGCACGACGATGTGGCCGATCTCGCCGCCCGCCCCGTGCGCGCCGGTGTACACCTGGCCGCGCACCACATTGGCGGCCGCGATGCCGGTGCCGATGGGGATGACGAGCACGTAGTCGTGCCCGCGCCCGGCGCCGAGCCGCGCCTCGGCCAGGCCGCCGCCGCGCACGTCGTGCCCGAGGGCCGCGGGCAGCCCGAGCCGTTCTTCCAGAAGCCTTCGCAGCGGTACGTCCCGGAATCCGACGTTCGCCGCCCAGACCGCGACGCCGTTGGCCTCGTCGATGACCCCGGGCACCACCAGCCCGGCGCCCACCGGCTCCAGCCCGTTGGCCCGGGCGGTCGCGAAGAGCCCGCCGGCGATGTCCAGGATGGTCGCGATGACGGCCTCGGGGCCGCGCTGGGCGCCCGTGGGGTGCCGCTCCGCGTGCTGGACCGTGTGCAGTGCGTCGCCGTCGGCGCCGACCAGGGCACACTTGATCCCGGTGCCCCCGACATCGAGGGCGATCACGGTCTGCGTCATGTGCTCTATGTCCCCGATCACTCACTGCCTGATCGTTATGGCATCAAATCCGGCGGGTTCGCGCATCATTGCGCACCGATGGGCCGGCTGGCAACCATGTCGTCCGGGTTTGTTCGAGCAGTTGCCTTTGCGTTTACCCGCCGTTTCGAGCATTATTGTGCACACATCTCGCACCGTATGCGCAGGGGAGGGGTCGAGTGGACCGCTATGCGCGCTGGAACGCGCTCCTCGAAATCCTCACCGACGCCGGCCGCATCAGCGTGGAGGACGCGGCGGAGCGGCTGGACGTGTCGCAGGCCACGATCCGGCGGGACTTCGACCAGCTGGCCCAGCAGCAGATGATCACCCGCACCCGCGGCGGGGCCGTGGCCAACGGGGTGTCCTATGACCTTCCCCTGCGGTACAAGACGGCCAAGCATGCCCCGGAGAAGCAGCGCATCGGCGCCGCGGCGGCCGCGCTGGTCTCGCCCGGCATGGTGGTCGCGCTCAACGGCGGCACCACGACCACCGAGGTGGCCCGCGCGCTCGCGGTGCGCCCCGAGCTCACCGGCGGGGTCGACGACGCCCAGCTCACCGTGGTCACCAACGCCCTGAACATCGCCAACGAGCTGCTGGTGCGCTCCCGGATGAAGATCGTCGTGACCGGCGGGGTGGTCCGCCCGCAGTCCTTCGAGCTGGTCGGCCCGCTCGGCGGCAACATCCTGCGCGACGTGACCCTCGACATCGCCCTGCTCGGCGTCGACGCGCTCGACGTCACCCTCGGCGCCGCCGCCCACCACGAGGGCGAGGCGGCGATGAACAGCCTCATGGTCGCCCGCGCCCGCCGCGTGGTGATCATCGCGGACAGCTCCAAGCTGGGCGGCCACGCCTTCGCCCGGATCTGCCCGATCGACCGCATCGACACGCTGGTCACCGACTCCAACGCGACGGCCGTCACGCTGGACGCCTTCCGCGCGGCCGGGGTGAAGATCGTCACCGCCTGACGGTATTACGGCGGGCGTGCAATCCGAAGAAGCGGGCATGTCGGACATCTCCCGGCATGATCGGGTGGGTGAACGGCGGGTCAGCCGATAGGGTGGCGGTGACCCCACATCCCCCGGGAGAGCGACGATGAAGCGCGATGACCTCGCCGCCCGCCGCGTCGCCCCGCAACAGTCCACAGAGGACGTCGACGACTTCCTGGACGGCGACGAGCCGGAGGAGCCGGCCCGGGACGTGGCGGCGGCCGAGGAGCCGGCCGAGCTCGACGAGCGCAGCAAGAAGATCCTCGGCTTCGAGAAGCAGTGGTGGCGCCAGGCGGGGGCCAAGGAGCAGGCCATCCGCGACACCTTCGGGCTCAGCGCGACCCGCTACTACCAGCTGCTCAACGCCCTGCTCGACGACCCCCTGGCGCTGGCGCACGACCCCGTGGTGGTCCAGCGCCTGCGCCGGCTGCGCGCCTCCCGGGCAAGGCACCGGTAGGCGACTCAGCGCGCCTTCTGCTGCTCCGCGTAGTTGGCCAGCCAGGCCACCTGAACCGGGTCCAGCGACGGGCGGACCCGCTCGCGGGCCAGCTCCACGTGGGCGGCCGTGACCTCGGTGGCGTCCAGCGACTCGCGCATCGCGGCCAGCGCCGACTCGCGGACCAGCGCGGCGCAGTCCGCGGCCGAGAACCGGTCCAGCGACCCGGCCAGGGCCTTCAGGTCCACGTCGGGGGCGAGCGGCACCGACTTCGCGGCCGCCCGCAGGATCTCGGCCCGCGCGTCGGCGTCCGGCGGCGGCACGAAGACCAGCCGCTCCAGCCGACCGGGGCGCAGCAGGGCCGGGTCGACCAGGTCGGGCCGGTTGGTGGCGCCGATGACCACGACGTTGCGCAGCGACTCGACCCCGTCCAGCTCGGTCAGCAGCGCGGCGACCACCCGGTCGGTGGTGCCGCCGTCGGTGGCCTGCCCGCGGGTCGGGGCCAGCGCGTCCACCTCGTCCAGGAAGACCAGGGTCGGCGCGGCCTCGCGGGCGCGGCGGAAGAGCTCGCGCACCGCGCGCTCCGACTCGCCGACCCACTTGGACAGCAGCTCGGCCCCCTTCACCGAGAGCACGTTGGCCTTGCCGGTGCCGGCGATCGCCTTGACCAGGAAGGTCTTGCCGCAGCCGGGCGGGCCGTAGAGCAGCACCCCGCGCGGGGGCTCCACGCCCAGCCGGGAGAAGGCGTCGGGGTACGACAACGGCCACAGCACCGACTCGGTGAGCGTCTGCTTGACCTCGACCATGTCGCCGACGTCGTCGAGGGTGACCTTGGCCAGCTCGAGCGAGCTCTCGGCCATCGACGTCGGGCGGACGACCTCTAGCGCGGCCTCGAAGTCGGCCATCACCACCTGCAGGGCCTCCGCCTCGCGGCGGTGGCGCAGCGCGGCCCGGACCCCGGCCTCGCGGGCCAGCGCGGCCAGGTCGGCGGCGACGAAGCCGGGCGTGCGGCCGGCGACGTCGTCGAGGCGCACGTCGTCGGCCAGCGGCATGCCGCGGGTGAGCACGCTCAGCTGCTCGCGGCGCAGCGCGGCGTCCGGCAGCGGCACCGAGATCTCGTGCGCGAGCAGTTCGGGGGAGTGCAGCGCCGGGTCGACCGACTCGGGGCGGCTGGTGGTGCACACCACAGCCTCGCCCTCCCGGATCAGTTCGGCCAGCAGTTGGCGGAACACGGTGGCCAGCGGGCCGGGCTGGTCGCGCGGCGCGAGCGCATCGACGTCGGAGATGAGCAGGATGGCCGGGCCGGGAGCACGCATCTCGTCCGCCGCCTTACGCAGCCGGGCCGCGGCGTCGTTGTTGGTCAGCGCCGCGATCTCGGGCGCCCACAGCGCCACCACCTGGGCCTCGACCTCGGCCGCGACGGCGCGCACGAGCGCCGACTTGCCCGAGCCGGCCGGGCCGGTGACCAGCACGCCGAGGGAGACGGTGGTGCCGAGCTTGGCCAGCACCTCGCCGTGGTGGAAGCCGAGGTCCAGCAGCTCGATCAGCTGCTCGGCCTGCGCCCGCAGCCCGGGCAGGTCGTCCAGCTCCGGCGCCGGGACCGGGGCCGAGGCCGGCGCGGTGGCGGTGGGGGCGGCGCCGGCCGGCGCGACGACGCTGCCGGGCGCGTGGGTGGCCTGGCCGTGCTGCCAGCCGACGGCGGTGTCCATGGTGACCAGCGCGCCCGGGTCCGGGTCGGCCGCCACCACGGTCAGCAGGGCGCTCGTCCAGGCGTAGCCGACGGTGTTGGACAGGCTGCGCCGGGCCGCCTCGACCAGGCCGCGATCCACCATGTGTACCGCGGGAGCCGACACCGACAGCGTCCCCAGCGACACGTCCTGGGGCAGCAGCGACACGTTGTCACCGACCGTGACGACCTTGCCCAGCAGGGCCAGCCGCAGCATCTCCGGCGAGACGACCGCCATGATCTCGGCCGGCCCGGACAGCGTGACCGTCTGGGCCGCGCGTAGCGGGGCGGCGGCCACCGCCACCTGGCCCCCGTCCCGCAGGCCGAGGTTGCCCAGCAGCAGGTCGTCGGCGTAGAGCAGGGCCCGGCTGGCGCCCGGCTCGGCCACCGCGACGATCCCGGCCGAGGTGCGCCGGCCGGTGAGCGCGATCGGGTCGCCCGGGCGTAGGCCGAGCGCGGTCAGCACCTCCGGGTGCAGGCGCACGACCCCCCGGCGGGCGTCGAGCGCGGCTGGGCGGAGGCTGGCGGTGAGCGTCAAGGTCGCCGACACGCAAACGAGCGTAGCCGTTGCTGTGAAGTGCCTGAGGGATTGCGCCCGCCGCGACATCCGATGCGTACGTTTGGTCAATGCGAGTTCGCCTGCCGAGCCTGAGCCGGCGCCAGATCATCTCTGGCGCCGTCGCGTTGGTGCTCGTGGCGGGGCTGGTCGGCTGGGCCGCGGCGCCCAAGCCGAAGAGCTTCCGCACCACCGATCAGATGATCACGGTGAAGACCGGCCCCGGCGACGGGTCCGAGGTCACCCTGGACACCACGCTCTACCTGCCCAAGTCGGCCGGGGCGGACGACCCGGTGCCGGCCATCCTGCTGGCCCACGGCTTCGGCGGCACCAAGCAGAGCGTGCGTTCCGACGCGGAGCGCTTCGCCGACCAGGGCTACGCGGTGCTGGCCTGGACCGCGCAGGGCTTCGGCCGTTCTACCGGCGAGATCCACCTGGACCACCCGGACTGGGAGGTCAAGGACGCCGAGCGGCTCATCGACTGGCTCGCCGCGCGGCCCGAGATCCGCAAGGACGGCAACGACCCGAAGGTGGCCGCCGTCGGCGGCTCCTACGGCGGCGCGCTGTCCCTGCTGCTGGCCGCCCAGGACGCCCGGGTCGACGCGATCGTGCCGATGATCACCTGGAACGACCTCGTCAACGTCTTCCTGCCCGGCGGGGTGTTCAAGCGGCAGTGGGCGGGGGAGTTCTTCGGCTCCTCGGAGAACCCGGCCGACCCGCAGTGCGGGCGCTTCGCCGCGGACATCTGCAAGGCGTACCTCGACATCGCCACCACCGGCCGGTCCACCCCCGCCACCGAGGCGCTGCTGCGCAGGTCCTCGCCGTCGCAGGTGCTGGACCGGATCAAGGCGCCGACGCTGCTGATCCAGGGCCAGGTGGACACCCTGTTCCCGCTCAGCGAGGGCGACGCCAACGCCCGCGGCATCGCGGCCAACGGCACGCCGGTCCGCGTCGCCTGGTACACCGGCGGCCACGACGGCGGCAGCGGCCCGCAGTCCGAGGTGGACCGGCTGCGGCAGCTCAGCGACCAGTGGCTCGGCCACTACCTCAAGGGCAACGGCGCGACCCCGCCGACGAGCTTCACCTACTCGCGGGTCTCCGGCCTCAACGCGCAGGGCCGCGGCCTGGTCACCGCCGCCTCCTCGGTGGACGCCTACCCCGGCCTGCGCAACGCCGGCGCGGCCGTCGAGCTGCAGGGTCCCGACCAGCGGATCGCCAATCCGCCGGACGGCAATCCGGCGCCGATCTCCTCGCTGCCCATCGCCGGGTTGGCGGGCCTGCTCGGCACGGCCGGCGCCGGCGGGATCACCCGGGAGATCCCCGGCCAGCACGCCGACTTCGTCTCGGCCCCGGTCGGCGCGGCCCTCGACGTGACCGGCGCGCCGAAGGTCCGGCTGCGCGTCGCCTCCCCGACCGGCGACGCGACGCTCTTCGTCAAGCTCTACGACGTGCCGGCCAAGGGCGAGCCGTCGGTGCCGGACGGGCTCATCGCCCCGATCCGCCTCACCGGCCTGCCCAAGAGCATCGGCGACGCGGTGCCGGTGACCGTCACCCTGCCCGCGGTCGTGCACCGCTTCGAGGCGGGCAGCCGGGTGCGGGTCACGGTGGCCACGGCGGACTCGGGCTACTGGTCGCCGGCGGAGCCGGTGGTGTACACCGTCGCCCTCGACGGCCCGGTTGATCTCCCCGCCATCGCCGGCATCCCGCTGGCCAACCCCGACGTCGTGTGGCGCTACGTGCTCGCCGGGCTGATCGCGGCCATCGCGCTCGGCCTGGCCGTGGTGCTGATCCTCGCCCGGCGGCGGGCCCGGCGCATCGACCGCAGCGTCGACGCCGAGCTCGTCGACACGCCGCTGGTGGTGCGCGGGCTGCGCAAGGAGTACAAGGACTTCGTCGCGGTGTCCCGGGTGGACTTCACCGTGCGGCGCGGCCAGGTGGTCGGGCTGCTCGGCCCGAACGGCGCCGGCAAGACCACCTCCCTGCGGGTGCTCATGGGGCTGACCCGGCCGACCGCGGGCGAGATCCTCGTCTTCGGCCACCGGCTGCTGCCCGGCGCGCCGGTGCTGTCCCGGGTCGGGGCGCTGGTCGAGGGGCCCGGCTTCCTGCCGCACCTCACCGGAGCGCAGAACCTGGAGCTGTACTGGAAGGCGACCGGCCGCCCGGCCGAGGACGCCCGCTTCGATGAGGCCTACGAGATCGCCGGCCTCGGCACCGCGGTCAACCGCCGGGTGAGCACCTACAGCCACGGCATGCGGCAGCGGCTGGCCATCGCCCAGGCCATGCTCGGCCTGCCGGAGCTGCTGGTGCTCGACGAGCCGACGGACGGGCTGGACCCGCCGCAGATCGCCGAGATGCGCAAGGTGCTGCGCCGCTACGCCACCGGCGGGCGGGCCGTGCTGGTCTCCAGCCACCTGCTGGCTGAGGTCGAGCAGACCTGCACCGACGTGGTGGTGATGCACCGGGGCGAGGTGGTCGCGGCCGGCCCGGTCGACGAGATCGTCGGCGAGTCGCCCAGCGTGCAGCTGGACGTCTCCGACGTGGATACGGCCGAGAAGGTACTGCAGGAGCTCACCGGCGTGCGCTCGGTGGCCTGGTCCGGCGGGCGCGGGCTGGTCGTCGACATCGACGGCGCGCCGCGGGCCGAGGTGGTGGCGGCGCTGGTCAGGGCCGGGGTCGGCATCGACCGGGTCGCCCCGCGGCGCCGGCTGGAGGACGCGTTCCTGTCGCTCGTCGGCGGGGACACCAAGGCGAGTGGGGAGCGGCCGTGAGCGGTCCGGAGCGAAGCGGAGGTGACGGCGTGAGCACCGATGTGGTTGGGGGAGCGGCCGTGAGCACCGACGTTGTTGGTGGAGCGGCCGTGAGTACCGAAGTCGTTGGGGGAGCGAGAGGGTACCGGCCCGGCGCCACCCTCTCGCTGTGGACGGAGATCCGCAGGCAGGCCTCTCGCCGGCGCACGCAGATGGCGCTGGGCTTCATGGTGCTGCTCCCGCTGATCATCCTCATCGCGTTCCAGCTGGACAGCGGCAGCAACAACGACAACGGCGGCGGCAACGGCCAGTTCTCCCGCCTGTCGGACCTCGCGACCTCCGGCGGCCCGAACTTCACCCTGTTCACGCTGCTGGTGTCGTCGGGCTTCCTGCTGGTCGTGGTGGTCGCGCTGTTCTGCGGCGACACGGTGGCCAGCGAGGCCAGTTGGGGCAGCCTCCGGTACCTCCTGGCGATGCCCGTCCCGCGGGCCCGCCTGCTCGGCATCAAGCTCGCCGTCTCCCTCCTCTACAGCCTGCTCGCGGTGCTGACCCTCGTCGGCACCGCGCTGCTGGCCGGCACACTGCGCTACGGCTGGGCCCCGCTGAGCGCGCCGATCGGCGGGGAGATCCCGGCCGGCACCGGGGTGGTGCGGCTGCTGGAGATCGTGGGGTACCTCTGCGTCTGCCTGCTCGTCGTCGCCTCGCTCGCGTTCCTGCTGTCGGTGTCGACCGACGCCCCGCTCGGCGCGGTCGGCGGCGCGGTGCTGCTGCAGATCCTGTCCAACATCCTCGACCAGATCACCGCGCTGGGGAACCTGCGCACGGTCCTGCCGACGCACTACAACGACGCCTGGCTCGGCCTGCTCTCCAGCCCGATGCAGGTCGACGACCTCGTCAAGGGCGCCGTGGCCGCGCTCGCCTACGCCACGGTGTTCTTCGCCCTCGGGTTCTGGCGCTTCCTGCGCAAGGACGTGGTCAGTTAGGCCCACGTCCACCGGGCGCCCTACCGACCGGTAGGGTGCCCGGTCATGCGAATCTCCGCCCTCGGGGGCGCGTGCGCGTTGGTCGTCGGGCTCGCCGCCCTCGCGGCGGGCCTCTACTACGACCAGGGCCACCTGGTGCAGTGGACCCACTTCGCGCAGACGCCCAACGTGACCAAGGGCCCGACCGAGCTGGAGACCGCGCGCGTCTTCAACCTGCTCGGCTCGTTCGCCAGCGCCTTCGCCGCGCTCGTGGCCGCCGGCAGCACCCTGCTGGCCCGGCTGGCCGGCCGCTCCGGCGAGTGGGTGCTGCGCCTGACCGCCGTACTGCTGCTGGTGGTCCTGCTGCTGGTCGCGGTGGCGGTCGGCGTCGGCTCGTTCACCGGCGGCGACCCGGTGGCGATCATCGACACCCCGTGGTGGCTGCTGGCCGCCGAGTGGGGCGCGCTCGCCCTGGCCGTCGTGGGCGCCGCGACGGCCACCGCCCAGCTGTGGCGCTTCGTCCCGGAGACGGATGGGGCGGCCGCCTGATCGGGCGCTATGCCTCGTAGCCGCTGACCGTGCGCATCGGCGGGCGGTCGGGGTGGGCGACGGTCGTCTCCCGCGGTACGACAGCGGAATCATGCCGCTCGAACTGCGTCAACGTCGGCCAGGCCGAGAGGCTCGGCGACACGCGGGCGTTGATCGTCTGCAGGATCGTGGCGGCCATCCGGCCCAGCGCCGCCGTGTCCTGGTGACCGTGCGTGCGCTGGCCGAGATCGACCTGCGCGATGGCGTCCAGCCCGTGCCCGCGCCAGGCGTCGATGAGCAGGCCGGTCTCCACGCCGTAGCCGGCCGCGAAGGGCAGCGACTCGAGCAACGAGCGGCGGGCCGCGTACTCCCCGGCCAGCGGCTGCACCACCCCGGCCAGCTCCGGGAAGTAGGCGTTGAGCAGCGGCCGGGCGGCCAGCTCGGTGACCCGGCCGCCGCCGGCCGCCGAGACGTCCAGCAGCGGGCGGTCGTAGAACGCCTTGACCATCAGCGTGGTGGGGTCGGCCAGCAGAGGGCCCAGCAGGCCGGTCACGAAGTGGGGCCGGAAGTCGGTGAGGTCGGCGTCGATGTACACCAGAATGTCGCCCTTGGTGACCGCGAGCGCCTTCCACAGCACCTCGCCCTTGCCCGGCCGGGAACCGGTGCCCGGCAGGATGTCGTCGCGGTGGTGCACGGTCGCGCCGGCCGCCGCGGCCACCTCGGCGGTGCGGTCCACCGACCCCGAGTCGACCACGATCAGCTCGTCGACCAGCGGGCCCAGGGTGCGCACCCCGGCCACGATCTCGCCGACCGTCGGCTCCTCGTCCAGCGCCGGCAGCACCACGCTCACCCGCGTGTCGCCCTTCGCCGCCAGCACCTCCTCCGCGGGCCAGTCCCGCCAGCCGGAGGTGCGCCGGCCGAACCAGTTCGCCGCGATCGGGTGCATGACTGAAACGCTAGCGGTGTCCGAGTCGTGAGATGACTCATACCCGGCCCCCGGTGGCGCCCCTTACACTGGGGGCACAACTGCATACCTCATCCAGAGGGGCAGAGGGATACGGCCCGATGAAGCCCCGGCAACCCCTGCGCGCGTCTCGATGTTGAGGCCAGCGGGCGGTAGGTGCCAAATCCGTCCCGGTGCACGCCCGTGCGCTTGGGGAAGATGAGAGGAAAGGCCTCCGCCATGACCTCGACGCTCAGCGTCTTCACCGACTCGCCGGCCCGCAACCTGGTTTGCCGCGGCTGCGGGGCCACGTTCCCGCTCGCCGCCCAGCACGCCTGTTACGAGTGTTTTGGCCCGCTCGAGGTGGGCTACGACCCGGCCGCGCTCGCCCGGGTGACCCGCGAGCAGATCGAGGCCGGCCCGCAGAACATCTGGCGCTACGCCCCGCTGCTGCCGGTCGGAGTCGACCCGGACACCCGGGTGAGCCTCGACCCGGGCCTCACGCCGCTGGTCAAGGCCGACGGGCTGGGCAAGGAGCTCGGCTTCACCGCGCAGCTGTGGGTCAAGGACGACTCGGCCAACCCGACGCACTCGTTCAAGGACCGGGTGGTCTCGGTGGCGCTGACCGCGGCCAAGGCGCTGGGCTTCACGCGGTACTCCTGCGCCTCCACCGGCAACCTGGCCAACTCCGTCGCCGCGCACGCGGCCCGGGCCGGCGTCCCGTCGACCGTGTTCATCCCGGCCGACCTGGAGCCGGGCAAGATCATCATGACCGCCGTGTACGGCGGCGAGGTCGTCGCCATCGAGGGCTCCTACGACGAGGTGAACCGGCTCTGCTCGGAGCTGACCGAGACCGACGAGTTCGAGGACACCGCGTTCGTCAACGTCAACGTCCGGCCCTTCTACGCCGAGGGCTCCAAGACGCTCGGCTACGAGGTCGCCGAGCAGCTCGGCTGGCGCATCCCGGCCCAGGTGGTCATCCCGATGGCCAGCGGTGAGCTGCTCACGAAGGTCGACAAGGCGTTCGCCGAGCTGGTCGAGATCGGCCTGGTGCCGGCGACCGAGTGGAAGGTCTTCGGCGCCCAGTCGGCCGGCTGCAACCCGATCGCCAAGGCCCTGCACGACGGCGTCGACGAGATCACCCCGGTCAAGCCGACCGGCATCGCGAAGTCGCTGAACATCGGCGACCCGGCGGCCGGCGTCTACGCCCTGGAGTCGGTGCGGCGCACCGGGGGCTGGATGGAGTACGCCGACGACGACGAGATCCGCGCCGGCATCCAGCTGCTCGCCCGGACCACCGGCGTCTACGCCGAGACGGCCGGCGGGGTGACCACGGCGGTGCTCAAGAAGCTCGTCGAGTCGGGCAAGCTCGACCCCAGCGCCGAGACGGTCGTCTTCAACACCGGCGACGGCCTGAAGACGCTCGATGCGGTGGCCGGCAACGTCGGCCCCACCCACCGGGTGAAGCCGTCGCTCAAGTCCGCCCGCGAGGCCGGCCTGCTCGGATGATTTTTGAGGCCCCGTCGTCACCGAGCGTTCACGCAGAGAGAGCGCTTTCAGGCGGGGACCTGCCGTCGATCGTCCGAATGGCGGATGTGATCGACACGCAACGTGATCGTCGGCGTGCCGTACGCTGATCGGGGACTTGACGCCTTAGGTACCTAGGTCCAGGATGCTCGGTGCGGGAGGACGTGTCGCCGCGAGACTTCGCCGATTTCGGTGGGGTCCGCGACCACAACACCGGAGGTGTTGGCGAGCGTCCTCTCGACCAATTTCCGGGCATAAATGGTTTGCCGGAGCCCGCGCACCGCGCCCACGCTGGGCCCATGGCCCGGACACCGATCAAGATCGTCGAGGTGCGCGCCGATGACCCGGCCGCGATCGACGTGACCTACGACATCGGGGACGCGGCGTTGCGCGCCGACGTGCCGGACTGGCCCGACGGCGGCCGGTTCTCCCACGCGGCGCTGTTCCGCGTCCCGGCGCCCTGGTGCGAACGCCGCGTCTTCCTCGCCCTCGACGGCGACGCCCCGGCCGGCACCGTCGAGCTGGAGTTGCCGCTGCGCGACAACCTGAGCAACGCCCACATCGAGGTCCTCGTCGCCCCCGGGCACCGGCGCCGGGGCATCGGCCGGGCCCTCTACCGGCACGCGGCCGAGCTCGCCCGGGCCGCCGGGCGCACCACCGCCCACTCGTTCAGCCTGCTCGCCCCGGCGCAGGAGGCCTTCTGTGCCGGGCTTGCGATGCGCAACGGCCTGACCGACGCCCGCCGGCGGCTGCTCATCGCCGACCTCGACCACGCCGCGCTCGACCGGCTGCACGCCGGGGGCCTGGCCCGCGCGGACGGCTACACCGTGGTGCGATGGGTGGGCGAGGCGCCGGAGGAGTACCTCGAGGACCTCGCCGCGCTGGACAGCTCCTTCGTGGCCGAGGCGCCGATGGGCGAGCTGGAGTACGAGCCGGAGAAGGTCGACGTCGGGCGGATCCGGGAGCAGCAGCGGACGTTCGCCGCCCGGGGCTCGCGGCGCTACCACACCGGCGTCGTCCACGCGGCCGGAGGCCGGCTCGTCGCCTGGACCGCGATGGGGCTGAGCGAGGGCGTCGACTGGCACGCCTGGCAGGGGATCACCCTGGTGCGCCCCGAGCACCGCGGCCACCGCCTCGGCATCGTGGCGAAGGTCGAGAACCTGCGGGCGATGCTCGCCGCCGAGCCGGCGGTGACCACGATCGACACGTTCAACGCGGCCTCGAACGAGCACATGATCGCGATCAACGAGGCCATGGGCTTCCGATTCGCGGGCAACTGGGCCAACTGGCAGGGCCCCACCACCCTCTAGGTGACTGGTGCTAAACGCGGGCTGATTGGTGACGCCGGTCAGCCCGCGTTTGTTGTTGGGGCGAGGTCGGGTTCGGGAGGTGCGCGCGGA
>NZ_JBFAZW010000061.1:0-69675 GCF_040682015.1 Dactylosporangium sp. NPDC051485 | reverse complement strand
TCGAGAACAGCACCAGCGTCCGGCCGTTGACCGCCCTCAGGGTAGCTTGAGGATCAACACATCGACCCTGTCCGTCGAATCGGGTCAAGCCCACTCGGAGCGGGGCCTGAAACGTGTTCGGACTGACAGTCGGCCCCGTGGAGCGGTCGTGACGTTGAAAGTTCCGCCGCCCGGGCACAATGGGGAAGAGCCCGTGTGGTCCGAGGTGCTGCAATCACTTCGGAACGCGCGGGCTCTTCTCGTCATCGCTTGCCCTTGAACCGGCAGCGCCCAAATCGCACTACTGCGGTCAGCTCTCTGCAGGCAGGTCCTTCATGACCTGCTCTGCGAGCGCCGCCATGACCTCCAGACGGTGCGCGTACGGCAAGCGAGCCCAGTTGTTGAAGGCGCGCTCAGTGTCATCGGAAACCCGGCGGCCGGCCTGCATCCAGCCGAACAAGCGCCGCTTCTCCCGCGCACTGCCGAGATGCTGGATGTGGGTAAGCACCTCCTGCTTTGTCGGCGGGTTGACGGTGACGTCCCGGGATTCGTCACCGCACCGCTGGCACTCGGCCCGCAGGTTGTCGTCATCGTTCGTGCCGCCGCGGACGACCGGGATGATGTGCCCGATGGTCAGCACCGCCGTCCGTTCCGGCACGTCGGGGAACGCCATGCCGGCGGCGATCCCACAGACCTGGCAGGTGTGCCCGTCGCGCTCCAAGATCCTGCGACGCTTGGGTCCGGTGATGTTCTTGCGGACGGTCCTCGGAGCAGCCTCACCAAGGTCGACCCGCACACCGATCGCCTTGAGCAAGTACTCGTCGGCGGTGAGGTTTCGGTTGACCTTGTAGTTGTCGAACTCCCAGCCCATGGCGCGCAGGTCGCGCATCCTCCGATCTGCCTGCGCCACCCCGGGGACTGCCCGGAACAGGTCCAACTTCGTGAACTTGCTTCCCACGCCGACGTTGGCGATGAAAGCTGCCACCTGCATCAGCGATGACGGCTGACGGCTGCCGCCCCGTACTGCCGAACTCGATTCGCTACTCATGGCTTGCGAGCCTCCTGCATTAATCGGTGCGACGCCGGACGGCGCCGCACCGAAACTATAACAGCGCCGTCGCAGCTGTTGTCAAGCGCCGTCGCAGTGTTCGGCGCCGTCCGGCGCATCAGATCTCTTCTGGGGCGCAGAAAGTGTTGCGGGCTATGAGGCACGCCGCCGACATGACTTTGTGCCTGAGCCGTGTCATGAAATCGCGGACGGCAACATCTTCTGCAGCTCATGGCCAATGCTGCACCCGGTCTTGAAAACCGGTGAGGCGTTCCGCGTCTCCGTGGGTCCGAATCCCACGCCCTCCGCCAAGCAAGTTGCCGGGTCATCCGTTCGGCCATTTCCCCGGTCGTGGCTCAGTGCGGGACAAATCGCCTCCGACCTGCGCTTTTACGCAACGCCGGCGCGCACCGTGTCCGGCCGGCTACGCTGCGGCGAAGGCGGGGCTTGCATCGACTGCCCGGCATTTGGGGCATCGGTGATCTCTTGCTCGAACCCGGCGGGGCGTCGCGTCTGGGCTGCGAAGTTCGAGGCACGTGCCCGAGCAGGATTCGGCTTAGACTGCTGGCCGTCTTCCGTGCGGCCCGGCCGCCAACGCGCGCTGCGCCCGGAGGCTCACTACCTTTACGGGGAGGAACAGCGTGCCACCCACTCTCAGCCGTCGCTCCGTACTCCGCGCGGCGGTCGCCGCCACGGCCACGACCGCCGCCATTCCACTCATCGGCTCGGCCACCCCGCGCGCCGCCTCGGCGACCGCCCCCGGCGCGACGGGCAGGATCACGTACCTACGCGCCGGCATCTACTACACCGCGAAGCCCGATGGGAGCGACTCGTGGCCGATCGGTACCCACCCCACCGGTGCCGGCGCATGGTCGCCGGACGGCGACCGCTTCTTCTACCCCGTCAACTACCAGCTGCACTCGACCCGGGCCAACGGCACGTTCGGCATGGATCTGCTGGAGCAGCTGCCTCCCGAGGTCGCGGGGGACCTCACGGTGACCGAGGACGGCCGGTACGTCATCTTCGCTACCGTCGAGGGCCTGCGGATCGCGAGCACGGGCGGTGACGCTCCCGCGTCGGAGCTGCTCCACGCCGGCGCCTTGATCGACAGTCCGACGGTATCCGTCAACGGCACGCTCTACTTCGAACAGGGCCCGACGTCCATGGACACCCGGACCATCTACAGCCTGACCGACGAGCCCGGGGCGCAGCCCAAGCAGATCGCCACGAACGCCTGGGGCGTCGACGTCTCGCCCGATGGGTCACGGATCGCCTTCGTCCGCAGCGACCTGGGAGACGGGTACAACGGCAAGGCCCAGATCTGGCTGGCCGACGCCGACGGCAGCAACCAGGCCGTGCTGACCACCGAGGCGATCGGCGCCTGGAACTTCCAGCCGAAGTGGTCGCCAGACGGGACGACGATCCTGTTCTCCAGCGGCGCGCACAACAACGCGCGGTTCGGCGCCGCGGACATCAAGAAGATGGTGCTCGCCACCAAGGCCGTCACCACCGTGGTTCCCAACGCCTTCTACCCGTCGTGGCAGCCGATCCAGTCCGGGCTGGTCGAGCGGGTCTGGGGGCAGACCGCGCTCGACACCGCGATCGCGACGTCGCGGTACAACTACGCCACCTACGGCGTCGCCGGGCAAGGGCGCAAGCCGGCCCAGGCCGTGGTGCTGTCTCGCAGCGACACCTACTTCGACGCCCTGGCCGGCTCGACGCTCGCCGTCGACAAGGGCGCCCCGCTGCTCATCACCCCCCGCGAGGGCCTGCCGGCCGCCGTCGAGGCCGAGATCAAGCGCGTCCTCGGCCCCTCCGGCACCGTGTACCTGCTCGGCGGCACCGCTGCCCTCCCGCCGGTCATCGAGTCGCGGCTGCGCAGCCTCGGCTTCTCCACCCGCCGCGTCTTCGGCAACAGCGTCTTCGACACCGCCATCGCGGTGGCCAACGAGATCGCCCCCTCGCCGAAGACGGTCATCGTCTCCACCGCGCTCAACTACTACGACGCGCTGGCCGCGGGCGCGGCGGCGGGCGCGAACCCGGGCACCGTCATCGTGCTGACCGCGGGCGACGACATGCCGGCAGAGACGGCGGCGTACCTCAACCGGATCGACCCGACCAAGGTCGACGTCGTGGCCGCGGGCGGCCCCGGAGCTCGGGCGTTGACCAACGCCGCCAAGCGGGGGCAGCTGCCGAGCTGGCCCGCCGACGCCACCTACCTGCCGCTCGTCGGCCGACTCGCGCAGGACACCGCGCGGCTCATCGCGGAAACCTTCTTCACCTCGCCCCGCACGGTCGCCGTCGCCACGGTCGCCTCCTGGTACGACGCCCTCACCGGCGGCGCGATGATCGGCGCCAACTACGGCCCGCTCCTGATCACGTCCCCGACCGAGCTGGACTTCTCGGTCTGGAAGTATCTCAACCTCCACTCGGCGAGTGTGAGCGACGTGGTGCTCATCGGCGGCACCAGCGCCCTCCCGGCGGCCCTCGTCCGGACGATCGGCGAAGCGTTCTCGGTGTCGGGCCACTACACCACCAGCGAGACCACGCCGGAGACCTCCCTGAAGGCGAATGCCAAGGCGGCGACCCAGGCCGACGCGCGCACAAGCGAGACCCCGTCGCTGCGGGCCGGCAAGACGCTGGTGAAGAAGTAGTAGCGCGGCTGCTGCCATAAGCCATCCACAGGAACGAATCCGGTCTTTGTGGCGCTCGGACGCACGGCTGCACAAGGTCCCGCGCCGCCAAGTGGTCGCGGACGAACGCCCGCAGCTACATGCATATGCGCCGACAACCGGCGCGTTTGACGGGGAGGAACTTGTATGAGTAGAACCGAGCTGCTCTTGGCCGCCGTGCTGGTGCCAGCCGCGATCCTGGCCGGTCCCACCGCCGCCGGAGCCGCGACGGTCCCGCCGGCCGCGCCGACCGTGACCCTGGACAGCGCCAGTTACACGATCGGGGTCAAGGGCAAGTTCACGTTCGCCGAGCCGGCCGGGAGTCCCGTCCCGACCGCGTTCGTGTACCAGCTCAACTCCGGCGCGCCCAAGCAGGTCGATGCCGGCAAGCGCAAGGTGACCGTGTCGATCGTGCCGACGCGGTTCACCAACACGCTGGCGGTGTGGGCGATCGAGCCCGACGGCACGTTCACCGCCACCACCACTGTCTTCGTCAACTCGGCTTACCCGGCGCCGTTCGCCGACCAGGACCTGACCGGCGACGGCAATCCTGATCTGCTCACCGCCGGGCCTGGCAACGGCCTGGCGCCGGGCCTGTGGCTCGCGGCGGGCAGGGCGAACCGCGGCAATCTGCGCAACCCGGCGACGAGCGTCGCGTCGCTCTCAGGCTGGCCCGCGGCCAACTTCGACGACGTGCAGGTCATCTCTGGCCACTTCACCGGCACGAGCTTCAACGACGCGTTCGTGTACTACCCGGCTGGCTTCAACCCCGGCATGGCGATCATCGTCGAGAGCCTCGACGACGGGGGACCGCTGGACCTGAGCCGCACGCACAACCTGTCCGCCGGCACCATGGCGGACATCAACGGCAACAGCCCGATCGCGATCGCCAACGCCTACGACAGCGCGGGCAACGGCAACTCGTACCCCGACCTGTTCGCCATCGTCGGCGACCAGGTCAACGGCTACACGCTGGACTACTACCCGAACCCGGGCTTCACCGGCGGGTACTACATGGCCAACCCCACGCCCCTGCCCACCCCGGCTGGCGGCGCGGACTGGGACAGCTGGCGCATCGCGTCCAAACTCCTGCCCGGCGGCACCGCCCTGCTGCTCTGGAACTCCTCGACGGGCGCGGTGTACCTGTGGGAGTCGGTGACGTACGACGGCGAGACCCTGCACTACACGCCGCGCCAGCTCGCCACGGACTGGCACCCGGCGGCGACGTCGGTACAGCTGGCCCAGGACGCGGACGGCAATCCGGTGATCTGGACGGTCTCGTCCACGGCCGCGGCCACCGCGTACGTGATCAAGAACAACACCCTCAAGGCCCAGCCGGCCCAGCCGCTGCAAGGCTGAGCCGGTCAGAACTTATCCACAGCTTCCGATTGCGCCTTGCGTTGCGCTCCTGCGGAATCCGAGCCTTGAGGCATGACTTCGGGGGTGCGGCGGCGGATCGGAAGAAGGCTCGGCGGTTTGCTCGGCGTGGGAGGGCTGCTCGCGACCCTGCTGTTCTGGCCGCTGCCGCCGGGCAAGAGCGAGTTCGACACCGGCTGCGATCCGGTTCGTCTGCCGAAGGTGGGCGCGGCCGCGCCCGTCGGGAATGGCCTGGTCGCCGACGAGCGCGGGTTCAGCATCATCGAACAGCCGACGATCTTCAGCCTCGGGGCCAGCGTGCTGAGCCGCAGCGCGAAGGTGGCCTATCACACCACGGTCTGGTTTCGGCTCGTGGCCGCCGGAGGCGGGGTGATCTGGGAAGGCAAGCCGCACGAGCTGTCGGTGATAAGGCCCGGGCAGCGGGTCTCCGTAGGCGAGGTGGCCGACGTGTACTACTCGTACGAGGCGATCAAGGTGGTCGGGGTGGCGGTGGTGTTCGGCACCACGCACTGGGTCCAGGACGATCCCCGGAATCGGCTCATGCAGATGACGTTCGACAGCACGTTCGCGACGTACGAGCGGGAGACAAACAGTGCCCTGATCTCGTACGGCCCCGTGTTCCCGTACGGATGTCAGGGGCTCGCCCTGCGCCACGTTGCCTACGTGTTCCGGGACACGCGCGGGGTCGTCATCGGCGGCAGCACTCGAGTACAGGGGAAAGACCTGGACGCCTGCAATGGGATGCATCTCGACACGTCGATCTGGATTGGGATGCTGCCGGATGGGGTCGACCTGGGGCAGAGCCGACGGACGACCTACTGCGACATAGCGGCCTAAGCGGCCGAGAACGATGAACCGTCGGTCATGGCCGGGACCGTGTGCGACACGCCGGACTGGACGGCCAGGCGGACGTCCTCGGCGAAGCCCCGCTGGATCAGCTCCTGGCCGCTCACGCAGCGGCGCACCGCGGCGGCGACGTTGTGGACCGCGGCCAGGGCGGCCAGGGAGACCGCGGCCTCGACCGAGAGCGGGGAGCCCAGCGCCGACAGGCCGTCCAGGACGGCGGCGGCGCCGAGGAGGTCCTCCACGCAGGGGCGGAGGGCGCCGTCCGGCCACAGCTCGCCGGCGGCGATCACGCCTACCGCGTTGGTCGGGGTGCCGTAGCCGTGGTGGTGCAGCCAGCGGGCGACCGCCGGGGCGTTGCGCAGGCACGCGGCGACGACCGGGACGCCGGTGGAGGCGGCGGCGGAGCAGATGGTGGCGCCGTTGGGGGACGGCAGGACCAGTTGGTCGACCAGCGGGGCGGTCTGGAGGGCGGCCGGAGAGAGGCTCCACGGCTGCTCGGCGTTGACCTGGTGGCGGCCCACGGCTACCGCGGCGCCCAGGCGGGCCGCGTAGGCCTCGGCCTGGCCGCTCCACGGGAAGGGGTGGACGCGGATGCCCCTGCCCACGGCGACGTCCACCGCCGTGGAGAACGACAGCACGTCGACGACGACCAGGACCGAGCAGACGCGGGCGAGCTCCGCCGCGCCGGCCGGGCCCCAGTCGAACCGGGCGCCCGAGCCGGGCTGGCTATGGACGCCCTCCGCCATACAAGATCAGTCCTCGGCGCCGTCATCGGTGGCGACGGGCTCGAAGGCCGGCGGCACGTAGGCCGGAGCCTCCGTCGAGACCTCGCCGAAGAGGGCCGGCAGGGTGCCGGTCCAGGCTGACCGCAGCTCGTCGAGGGAGATCGTGAACTGGCCCCGGACGTCCAGGGCGCGGCTGCGGCCGTCCACGGTGCCGATCGCCGTCACCGGGAGGCCGTGCTGGGCGCACAGGGCCGTGAACGCCTTCTCGTGGCCGCGCGGCACGGACACGAGGGCACGGGCCGTCGACTCCGAGAAGAGGGCCACGAACGGGTTGATGTCCTCCGGCAGGGTGATGTTGGCGCCGCAGTCGTACCGCACGGTCGCCTCCACCAGCGCCTGGGCCAGGCCGCCGTCGGAGAGGTCGTGCGCGGACGACAGGTGGCCGCGCTCGCCGGCCTCGGTGAGGACCGAGGCGAGGATGCGCTCGCGGGTGAGGTTCACGCGCGGGGGCTGGCCGCCCAGGTGCTGGTGGGTGACCCAGGCCCACTCGGAGCCCGAGAGCTCCTCCGTCGTCTCGCCCAGCAGCATGATGAGGTCGCTGTCGCCGCCGAAGCCCATCGGGACGCGGGCGCCGACGTTGCGCATGATGCCGAGCACGCCGACCACCGGGGTGGGGTGGATGGCCTGGGAGCCGGTGGAGTTGTAGAAGGAGACGTTGCCGCCCGTGACGGGGATGCCGAGCTCCGCGCAGCCGTCCGCCAGGCCGCGCACGGCCTCGGCGAACTGCCACATGACCTGCGGGTCCTCCGGGGAGCCGAAGTTGAGGCAGTTGGTGACGGCCAGCGGGGTGGCGCCGGCGGCGGCCACGTTGCGGTAGGACTCGGCCAGGGCGAGCTTGGCGCCGTTGTACGGGTCCAGGCGCGCGAATCGGGCGTTGCCGTCGACCGACAGGGCGATGCCGAGGCCGGTCTGCTCGTCGATGCGCACGACGCCGGCGTTCTCCGGCTGGGCGAGGATCGTGTTGCCCTGGACGTACCGGTCGTACTGCTCCGTCACCCAGCTCTTGTCGCAGAGGTTGGGGCTGGCCGCGAGGCGCAGGAGGGTCTCGCGCAGCTCGACGCCGGAGCGCGGGCGGGCGAGGGTCTCGGCGCGGTCGGCCTGCAGCAGGATGAGGTCGGCCGGCTCGCGCATCGGGCGCGCGTACACCGGGCCGTCGTCGACCAGCGAGCCCGGCGGGACGTCGACCACGGGCTCGCCGTGCCAGGTGATGACCAGGCGACCGGAGTCGGTGACGCGGCCGATCGCGGTGGCGATGACGCCCCAGCGCTCGGCGACCCGCAGGACCTCCTCGAGCTTGGCCGGGTCGACGATGAGCAGCATGCGCTCCTGCGACTCGCTGGCCAGCACCTCCTGCGGGGCCATCGAGGCCTCGCGCAGCGGGACGAGGTTGAGGTTGACGTCCATGCCGGTGCCGGCCGCGGCGCTGGTCTCCGTCAGGGCGCAGGTGAGGCCCGCGCCGCCGAGGTCCTGGACGCCGACGATGAGGTCGCGCTCGTACAACTCGAGGCAGCTCTCGATGAGCAGCTTCTCGATGAACGGGTCGCCCACCTGCACCGACGGGCGGCGGGCCGGGCCGTCGGCGTCGAAGGTGGCGCTGGCCAGGACCGAGACGCCGCCGATGCCGTCGCGGCCGGTCTTGGCGCCGAGGAGCACGACCACGTTGCCGGGGCCGTGTGCCTCCTTGTTCTGCAGGCGGTTGACCGGCAGCACGCCCACGCAGAGCGCGTTGACCAGCGGGTTGCCCTGGTAGCAGGGGTCGAAGACGACCTCGCCGCCGATGTTGGGCAGACCCAGGCAGTTGCCGTAGCCACCGACGCCGGCGACGACCCCGGGCAGGACGCGCTTGGTGTCCTCGTGGTCGGCGGCGCCGAAGCGCAGCGGGTCCATGACGGCGACCGGGCGGGCGCCCATGGCGAGGATGTCGCGCACGATGCCGCCGACGCCGGTCGCGGCGCCCTGGTACGGCTCGACGAAGCTCGGGTGGTTGTGCGACTCCACCTTGAAGGTGACCGCGATCTCGTCCGAGATCCGGATCACGCCGGCGTTCTCGCCGATGCCCGCGAGCATGAGGTCCGACTTCGGCGCCTTCTCGCTGAACTGGCGCAGGTGGACCTTGCTGCTCTTGTACGAGCAGTGCTCGCTCCACATGATCGAGTACATGGCCAGCTCGGACGTGGTCGGGCGCCGGCCCAGGATCTCGCGGATCCGCTGGTACTCGTCCTCACGCAGGCCCAGCTCCTCGTAGGGCTGCTCCTCGTCGGGCGTCTTGGCGGCCTGCTCGACGGTGTCGAAAGTCCCCAAGGTCATACACGCGCTCCAAGGTGTGCCAGCACGGACGTGAAAATGCCGAGACCGTCGATGGACGGCCCGGTGAGCACCTCGACGGCGTGCTCGGGGTGCGGCATGATCCCGACGACGTTGCCGGCCGCATTGCTGATCGCCGCGATGTCGTGCAGCGACCCGTTGGGGTTCCCGCGGATGTACCGCGCGACGACCCGCCCTTCGCCCTCCAGCTCGTCGAGCGTGCGCGCGTCGGCCATGTAGCAGCCCTCGCCGTTCTTCACCGGGATCACGATCTCCTGGCGCGGCTGGTAGCCGACGGTCCACGACGTCGTGTTGTTCTCGATGCGCAGGCCCTGGTCGCGGTTGCGGAAGTGCAGGTGCTGGTTGCGGGTGAGCGCGCCGGGCAGCAGGTGGGCCTCGCAGAGCACCTGGAAGCCGTTGCAGATGCCGAGCACGGGCAGCCCGTCGCCGGCCGCCCTGACGATCGACTCCATGACCGCGGAGAACCGGGCGATGGCGCCGGCCCGCAGGTAGTCGCCGTAGGAGAAGCCGCCGGGCAGGATCACGGCGTCGACGCCGTAGAGCTCCGCGTCGGCGTGCCACAGCGGGATGGCCGCGGCGCCGGCGAGGTGCACGGCCCGGGCGGCGTCACGGTCGTCGAGGGAGCCGGGGAAGGTGACGACACCAATGCGGGCGGTCACTGTTCCACGCTCTCCGGCTCTTCGACGCGAAGCGTGAAGTCCTCGATCACCGGGTTGGCGAGCAGCTTGTCGGCGATCTCGCGGGCCCGGTCGAGGTCGGCGGCGCCCTCGAACTCGATCTCGATGCGCTTGCCGATGCGCACCGACGCCACGTCCACCACGCCGAGGCGCGGCAGCGCGTTCGCGACGGCCTGACCCTGGGGGTCCAGGATCTCCGGTTTGAGCATGACGTCCACCACGACGCGGGCCACGGGGCACTCCTGACGTTGAGTCGGGCGCTCGAGGGCGAGCGACACGAGCCTACCGGGCGGGGCAACGCCGCAGTTCACCGGCCGTGTCACGGTTCGGTGGACGCCGCGGCGAAGCCCAGGAACATCGCCCGAGACGCATCTTAGCGGCCCCGCGAGGAGCCAAGATCGGCGTCAGAGGATGGGCGGCGGCACGTAGGCCCCGGCGGCGGGGTGCGCGGCGAGCACCTCGCCGATCTCCGCCACCACCGCGCCGACCTGGGCCGACGCCGCCCCGACGAAGGTCTCAGGGGCCGCTACCAGGGCATTCACCTCCTCGGGAGTCAGCCGGAGGCGCTCGTCGCCGGCCAGCCGGGCCAGCAGATCGTTGTCCTGGGCGCCCTTCTCGCGCATGGCGAGCGCCACGGCGACGGCGTGCTCCTTGATGGCTTCGTGAGCATCCTCACGGCCCACGCCCCGCCCGACGGCCGCCACGAGCACCCGGGTGGTGGCCAGGAACGGCAGGTAGCGGTCCAGCTCGCGGGCCACGACCGCCGGATATGCCCCGAACTCGTCGAGAACGGTGAGGAACGTGGCAAACAGCCCATCGACCGCGAAGAAGGCGTCGGGCAGCGCCACCCGGCGCACCACCGAGCAGGAGACGTCGCCCTCGTTCCACTGGTCGCCGGCCAGCTCGCCGATCATGGACAGGTACCCGCGGGTGATCACGGCGAGGCCGTTGACCCGCTCGCAGGAGCGGGTGTTCATCTTGTGCGGCATCGCCGACGAGCCGACCTGGCCGGCCTTGAACCCCTCGGTGACCAGCTCGTAGCCGGCCATCAGGCGGATCGTGGTGGCCAGGCTCGACGGGCCGGCGACGGCCTGGGCGAGGGCGGACACCACGTCGAAGTCCAGCGAGCGGGGGTACACCTGGCCGACGCTCGTCAGCACGTTGCGGAAGCCCAGGTGCGCGGCCACCCGGCGCTCCAGCTCGGCCACCTTGCCGGCGTCGCCGCCGAAGAGGTCGAGCTGGTCGGCGGCGGTGCCGACCGGGCCCTTGATCCCGCGCAGCGGGTAACGCTCGAGGAGGTCCTCGATGCGGCGGTACGCCAGGAGAAGCTCCTCGGCCGCGCTGGCGAACCGCTTGCCGAGGGTCGTGGCCTGCGCCGGGACGTTGTGCGAGCGTCCGACCATGACCAGCTCGTCGTGCTGCTTCGCCCGCGCCGCCAGCCGGGCCAGCGCCGCCACCATGCGGTCGCGGACCAGCTCCAGGGAGAGCCGGATCTGCAGCTGCTCCACGTTCTCGGTCAGGTCCCGCGAGGTCATCCCCTTGTGGATGTGCTCGTGGCCAGCCAGCTCGGAGAACTCCTCGATGCGCGCCTTCACGTCGTGGCGGGTGACCCGCTCCCGCTCGGCGATCGAGATCAGGTCGACGTCGTCCACGACCCGCTCGTAGGCCTCGACCACGCCGTCGGGCACGGCCACCCCGAGTTCGCGCTGGGCCTTGAGCACGGCCACCCAGAGGCGGCGCTCCAGGCGCACCTTCTCCTCGGGCGACCAGACGCTCACCAGCTCGGGCGAGGCGTAACGGGCGGCGAGCACATCGGGAATACGGGGCTTGTCCACGCCGCCATTCTCCCTCACGTCCTGGGCGGGTGGTCACGCTCCGGTGGCCCCACCTGCAGGGCGGCCTTGTCCGCGAGGAACAGCTGGGCGGCCACGCC
Source organism: Dactylosporangium sp. NPDC051485 (assembly GCF_040682015.1). Taxonomy (NCBI): domain Bacteria; kingdom Bacillati; phylum Actinomycetota; class Actinomycetes; order Micromonosporales; family Micromonosporaceae; genus Dactylosporangium; species Dactylosporangium sp. NPDC051485. The sequence goes on along the minus strand of NZ_JBFAZW010000061.1, from coordinate 58,033 downwards.
CGCGAGCAGGAAGAACACGAGCATCGGGATGGGCAGCAGGGCGCCGTACGGCAGGTGCTCCGTGTCCCCGACCTGCAGCACCCGGACCATCTCCAGCTGCGCCGTCGGGTAGTTCGAGGTCGAGGTGACCAGCGGCCAGAGGACATCCTGGGCCTGGACGAGCCACGTGCCGAGGCACAGCAGCCCGGCCATCGGCAGCCCCGGCACCAGCACCGGCCACCAGGACGCCGGCCGGCCCTCCTGCAGGAGCGCCTCGCGGCGCATCGCCTGCCCGCGGAAGAGCAGCGCGAAGGCGAACAGCGCGGGGATGGCCAGCCGCGACGGCGGGACCAGCGCGGCGAACGAGTCGAGGCGCGCGGCCGTCGCCCCGGCGGCGTAGGCGCGCAGCACGAGGGGCATGCCGCCGACGAACAGGAAGAGGCCGAAGGGCATCAGCAGCCACTCGCTGTGCCGGCCCAGCGGGCGCAGGCCGCTGATGCCGAACGCGGCCAGCGCCGCCGCGCTGACCCCGACCAGCGTCGAGACCAGCGGCGGGATCCAGGTGTTCACCCAGGTCGAGGGGGCGTCCGGGCGGCCCTGCTGGCCGAGGTGGGACAGCCACGGCCACAGCCCGGCGAGGGCCGCGGCCAGCACGAGCACCAGCAGCACGACGGCGACCGGCCGGGCGGCGCCGCGCCGGGGCGACGGCGCGCCGGCGATGTCAGGGCGCCACTGCAGCCGCAGCCCGGTCAGGGCGAACACGGCGGTCGCGAGGGCGCCGAGCAGCAGCAGCGGCACGAGCACGGTGGCGGCGATGGCCGCGGCGGTGCCGAAGTTGAGGGTGATGAACGCGCGTTCGTACATCATCGTCGCCGGGGTGTCGGGCCCGTGCTGGTCGGCGAAGCGGAAGGCCCAGCCGTAGGTGAACTCCTGCAGTACTGCGGCGGTCACGCCGAGCACCGAGAGCCCGGCGCAGACGATGACCGCCGGCCACGGGCTGCGGTTCGTGCGGAACGCGGCCAGGTAGACCAGCGCGGCGACGGCCACGAACACGCCGAAGGTGCCCGACCAGTAGGCCCACCGCTGGCCCCGCTCCGCCAAGGCCGCCGCCAGCGCGATGCCGTAGGGCGAGAACGCGGCCAGCGGGATCACCAGCGCGCCCCGGGCGGCCCAGCGCACGACCCGCCCGGACGAGTGGGCCGCCCAGGCCAGCGCCGGGGCCAGGACCAGCACCGCCAGCAGCGGGATCGCGACCAGGCTCAGCACGTGCCAGAACGAGCCGGCGAGTCCCTGGTCGTAGGCGCGCTCGTAGTTGTCCCAGCCGGCCGACGGCGGGTCGCCTCCGCTCAGCGTGCGAATGCCGGTGAAGCGGCGAAACGACGTGCGGATCGTCCAGACGGCGGGCTCGACGTAGGAGGTGATCAGCAGCACGAGGGCGGGCAGCGCCAGGACCAGGCCGAGGACGGTCTGCCAGGCGGGACGCCGGGTGGCCGGGCGCAGCATGGTGGGCTGGACGGTCATGCAACCCACGATATTTGGCAACCGCCAGCTTCAGCGCTCCAGGATCGCGGCCACCCCCTGGCCACCCGCCGCGCAGATGGAGATCAGGCCGCGACCCGAACCGCGCGACGCGAGCAGTTTGGCCAGCGTGGCCACGATCCGCCCGCCGGTCGCGGCGAACGGGTGCCCGGCGGCCAGCGAGGAGCCGTTGACGTTGAGCTTGGCCCGGTCGATGGCGCCGAGCGGCTCGTGCAGGCCGAGCCGCTCCTTGCAGAAGGCCGGGTCCTCCCACGCCTTGAGGGTGGCCAGCACCTGGGAGGCGAACGCCTCGTGGATCTCGTAGTAGTCGAAGTCCTGCAGGGTGAGGCCCTCGCGGGCGAGCATCCGGGGCACCGCGTAGGCCGGGGCCATGAGCAGCCCGTCGCCGCCGTGCACGTAGTCCACCGCGGCCGTCTCGGCGGTCTGGAAGTACGCCAGGACGGGCAGGCTGCGCGCCCGGGCCCACGCCTCGGAGGCCAGCAGCACGACCGCCGCCCCGTCGGTGAGGGGCGTGGAGTTGCCGGCGGTCATCGTGGCCTCCGGGCCGCGGCCGTAGACCGGCGCGAGCTTGGCCAGCTTCTCCGGCGAGGTGTCGGGGCGCAGGTTCTGGTCGCGGGAGAGGCCGAGGTACGGCGTGACGAGATCGTCGAAGAACCCGCGCTCGTAGGCGGCGGCCAGCTTCTGGTGCGAGGCGAGGGCGAGGGCGTCCTGCTCCTCGCGGCCGATCGCGAACTCGAGCGCGGTGAGCGCGGCCGACTCGCCCATCGACAGCCCGGTGCGCGGCTCGGAGTTGCGGGGAATGTCCGGCTTTAGCTGGGTGGGCCGGAATTTGCTGACCGCGCGCAGCCGGCCGCCGAGGGACCGGGCCCGATTGAGCTCCATCATGATCCGCCGGGCGTCGTCGTTCACCCCGAGCGGCGCGTCGGACGTCGTGTCGACGCCGCCCGCGATGCCCGCCTCGATCTGCCCGAGGGCAATCTTGTTGGCCACCAGGATGGCCGCCTCGAGACCGGTTCCGCAGGCCTGCTGCACGTCGTACGCAGGAGTCCGCGGGTCGAGCCGGGATCCGAGCACGGATTCACGCGTAAGGTTGAAATCGCGGCTGTGCTTGAGCACCGCGCCCGCGGCGACCTCGCCCAGCCGCTCCCCGGCGAGGCCGAAACGCGCCACGAGTCCGTCTATGGCGGTGGTCAGCATGTCCTGGTTTGATGCAGTGGCGTAGGCGCTGCCCGAGCGCGCAAAGGGAATGCGGTTTCCGCCGACGACCGCTACCCGGACAGGCCGTTCCGAACGGGCTTTCGAGGGGGCCATCGGAGTCTCCTTCTCGACGCGACAGGGCACGTTGGCGTTACCCTACTCACGAGTAGGTTAGCGCGTTTGTTGTGACTGGGGAGGCACCGCAATGACTGACCGCTACGCCGCCTTCGCCCACTCGGGCGCAGGGAATTTCCTCGTCAGACGCCTTGGCCTGCCGAACCCGCCCAAGCTGCGCCGCTACGACAAGGACGCCGGGTTCGGCCCCATCACCCTCGGCGGGGGTGGCCGCCTGGCCGAGCCCACCCGCCGAATCCTCGACAAGATCGCCGGGTCCGGCGGCGCCGGGCCGGACGGGCACCGCGCCGGCCTGATCTTCGATGCCAGCAGTATCACCGGCAGCGAGGGCCTGTCCGCCCTCTACGAGTTCTTCCACCCCGTGATTCGCTCGCTGCGCCCGTCGGGGCGGATCATCGTCCTCGGCAGCCCGCCCGAGCTGTGCACCAGCACCCGCGAGGCCACCGCCCAGCGCGCGCTCGAGGGGTTCGTGCGCTCGATGGGCAAGGAGGTCGGGCGCGGCTCGACCGCCCAGCTGGTGTACGTGGTCCCGGGCGCCGAGGAGGCTACCGAGTCGACGCTGCGGTTCCTGCTGTCGGGGCGCTCGGCGTACGTCTCGGGCCAGGTCGTGCGCATCGGCCCGGCCGTCGTGGACGTCCCGGACGACTGGGACCAGCCGCTGGTGGGCCGCACCGCGATCGTGACCGGCGCCGCCCGCGGCATCGGCGAGGCGATCGCCCGGGTGCTGGCCCGCGAGGGCGCCCACGTGGTCTGCCTCGACGTGCCGGCCGCCGGCGAGGAACTGTCGGAGGTGGCCAACGAGGTGAAGGGCACCGCCCTGCAGCTCGACCTGACCGCCGAGGACGCGCCGGAGCGGCTGGCCGACTTCATCGCGACCCGGCACGTGCACGCCGACGTGTTCGTGCACAACGCCGGCATCACCCGGGACAAGACGCTCGGGCGGATGGACGAGGGGCAGTGGACCTCGGTGCTCGACGTCAACCTGTCCAGCCAGGAGCGGATCAACGACGTGCTGCTGGCCGAGAACCTGCTCGGCGGCAACGGCCGGATCGTCTCGGTCTCGTCGGTCTCCGGCATCGCCGGCAACCGCGGCCAGACCAACTACGCCACCTCCAAGGCCGGCGTGATCGGGCTGGTCCAGGCCACCGCCGGGGCGGTCGCCGAGCGCGGGCTCACGATCAACGCGGTGGCGCCGGGCTTCATCGAGACGAAGATGACCGCGGCCATGCCGATGTTCGTGCGCGAGGGCGGCCGGCGGCTCAACAGCATGTCCCAGGGCGGCCTGCCGGTCGACGTGGCCGAAACAATCGCCTGGCTGGCCAACCCGGCCTCGGGCGGCGTCAACGGCAACGTCATCCGGGTCTGCGGGCAGAGCCTGCTGGGGGCCTGAGATGCCCGAGACCACGGTCCTCGATCGCCCGCCCCGGATGGGGCCGCTCTACCGGGCCGCCGCGCTGCGCCGCTCGGCCGGCGGCGCCACGCTGCCGGACCGGGCGCTGCGCCTCGACGGGGTGCGCATCGACCGGGCGCACCTGGCCGAGTACGACCGGGTGTGCGGGTTCCGGCTGTCCGACGAACTGCCCGCCACCTACCCCCACGTGCTGGCGTTCCCGCTGGCCATGGCCCTGATGACGGCGAACGACTTCCCGTTTGCGATCCTCGGCCTGGTGCACGTGGCCAACCGCGTCGAGGTGCGCCGCCCGCTGCTCGCCGGCGAGACGTTCTCGCTGGAGGTGCGGGCGGAGCACCTGCGCCCGCACGACCGCGGCACCCAGCTCGACGTCGTGGCCACGGCGACCGTGGACGGCGAGGAGGTCTGGCTGGACCGCTCGACGTATCTCAGGAAGTCCGGGAAGTCCGGGAAGTCCGAGAAGCCGGGCAGGAGCGAGCAGCGCGAGGAGCCGGGGCAGATCGTCTGGCGCGTCCCGAGAAGCACCGGCACCGAATATGCGGCCGTGAGCGCCGACCGCAACCCGATCCACACGAGCCGCATCCTGGCCAGGGCGTTCGGCTTCCGCTCGACGATCGCGCACGGCATGTGGACCAAGGCGAGGTGCCTGGCCGCGCTCGAGGGCCGCCTCCCCGACGCGTACGCCGCGGAGGTCGCCTTCAAGCTCCCCGTCCTGCTCCCGGCCACCGTCGCGTTCCGAGCACGCCAAGGCGCCGGCGGCAAGGGCTGGCGGTTCGACGTACACGATCGAAGGACAGGCAAGCCACACCTGACCGGCGCGATCGTTGACCCCCACTGTGCAGACCCCGACGAGGGCGACCGCGCCGCCTGAACCCAGCGACTCTCCAGCCCTTCCGACGACCAGGGCCGCCGGGCGGCGCGAGCAGCGGCTCGCGGGCCCGGCGCTACTGCTGCTCGCCGCCGTCGCCGTGCTGTGGTACTACCGGGTCCCCCCGGCGACGACCGCGATCTTCGCGCTCTACGTGGCCCTGGGCATCGCTCTGCCCGGCACCCTGTGGTGGCGGTTCTTCACGAGAAGGCTCTTCACGAGCAGGCCCGGGATGGCCGACATCCCCGCCGGCCTCGCCTTGGGCTATGTCGGCGAGGTCTTCACCTACATTCCCGCCCGCCTGCTCGGCGCCCCCCTGCTGGTGCTGGCCTGGCCGCTCGGCACCATCGCCGTCTTCCTGAGTTTCAAGAGCCTGCGCCGGTACTTCCTGAGCGCACAAGACCCCGACCGCCCGCCCGCCGCGTGGCGCTGGGCGATGACCGCCCTGTGCGGCCTGCCCCTGCTGTGGAGCGTCAAGTTCTACCGCGTCTACGGCCTGAGCTACCCCGCCAACGCCTCCCCGGACACCGACTCGACGTTCCACCTGGCCCTGCTCGGCGAGGCCCGACACCACATGCCGATGCGCGTGCCGTGGATCGAGGGCGAGCCGCTGCTGTACCACTGGTTCGTCTACCCGGAGATGGCCGCCACGAGCTGGGTCACCGGCATCGAGCCCAACGTCGTGTTGCTGCGCCTGTCCATGCTGCCGATGCTCATGGCCTTCCCGCTGCTCGTCGCGCTGCTCGCCCGCCGGGTCACCGGCGGCTGGTGGACGGGCGCGGCCGCGAGCGCCGTGACCCTGCTGGTCCTGGCCCCCAACCCGTACCAGTGGCAGCTCTACGCCTTCTACCGCGACATGGCCTTCAGCGGCCTCGACGACGGCGGCGCGCTGCGCCAGACCGTGTGGACCGGCCCGACCCAGACCTTCGGCGCCCTCCTGTTCGTCCCGGTCATACTGGTGCTGACCGGCCTGCTGCGCGGCGGCGCGGGCCGCCGGGCCTGGCTGCTCTTCGCGCTGCTGCTGGCCGGCGTGATGGGCGCCAAGGCCACCTACCTGCCGCTGCTGGCCGCCGGCCTGGCCCTGCTGGTGGCGCTCGAGCGGGTGCGCCGCCGCCGCTGGTCCCGCCCGGCCCTGGCCGCGCTGGCGCTGACCTGCGCCGGCGCGCTCGCCGCCCAGCTGATCCTGTTCGGCGGCAGCAGCCAGGGCACCAAGCTCGCCCCGCTGACCGACATGGCCACCGGCGGCATCGGCGTGACGACCGCCTACTCCGCGGGCCGGGTCCCCTGGCGGCTGCTGGTGCTGGCCGCCCTGACCCTGCTGTGCTGGGCCGCCATCTGGGCCGGCCTGGCCGGGCTGCGCCGCCGCCCGCCGGCCCCCGAGGTGGTGGTCATGCTCGGCATCGGGCTGGCCGGCGCCACGGCCACGCTGCTGCTGGGCCAGGACGGGGACAGCCAGCGGTACTTCCTGGAGTCCGCCCGCCCGTACCTGAGCATCGCCGCCGTGGCCGGCCTCGCCGCCTGGCTCCCGGGCGCGATGACCTGGCGGCGGGCGGCCCCCTTGGCCGCCGCGGCATTCCTGGGCCTCGTGGTCGTCCAGGTCGTGCAGCAGCTCGGCCAGCACGCCATTCCCCGGCCCGCGACAACGGCGGAGCTCGTGCTGCCCTACGCCGGTCTGGGGCTGGTCACCCTCGCGCTGTACGTGGCCGCGCGCCGGACCAGGCGCGGCCCGCCCGCGTTCGCCCTGCTCGTCGCGCTGCTCGCGGGCTTCGGGGCGAGCACCTCGGCGCAGCACTTCGCGCTCATCGCCCAGGAGTCGCGCCAGCAGGGCTGGCGCGACGTGGTGCGCGACTCGCGGTACGTCTCGCAAGGCACCCTGGAGGCCGGCCGCTGGCTGCGCGAGCACTCCGCCCCGGACGACCTGGTCGCCACCAACGCCCACTGCCTGACCTTCGAGCGCCGCTGCAGCAACCTGCACTTCTCGATGACCGCGTACTCCGAACGGAGGATGCTCGTCGAGGGCTGGGGCTTCGCCACCACCGCGCACGCGGAGGCGCAGCGGCTCGGGACCTGGGTCGGCGCGGTCCCCTACTGGAAGCCCGAGGTGCTCGCGGCCAACGACGCCGTCTTCGCCGCACCGAGCGCGCAGCACGTGGCAACGCTGCGCGACCGCTACCGAGTCCGGTGGCTGTTCGTTGATGCAACACAGAGCACCGTTTCGCCGGAACTATCCGACTTCGCCCGGTTTCGCTACCGGTCCGGCGTCTGCGCGGTGTACGAGCTGCCCCGTTCCTGACGTTAGGTAGGCGCCGCCGATGAGAGCCACGAAGCAACTCGCCGTCCCGTTCAACAAGGGGTACCTCACCGGGGCCGAGACCGGATACCTGCAACAGGCGATGACCGGCGGTCCGATGACCGGCGACGGCCCGTTCACCAAGCGGGCCAACCAGCTGCTCAACCAGATCATCGGGTCCCGCCACACGCTGCTGACCACGTCGTGCACGCACGCGCTGGACATGACCGCGCTGCTGCTCGAGCTCGGCCCGGGCGACGAGGTGATCCTGCCGTCCTTCACGTTCTGCTCCACCGCCAACGCGTACGCCCTGCGCGGCGCCACCCCGGTCTTCGTCGACTGCCGGCCCGACACGCTCAACCTCGACGAGCGGCTGGTCGAGGCGGCGGTGACCGAGCGGACCCGGGCGATCGTGGTCGTGCACTACGCCGGCGTGGCCGTGGAGATGGACGCGATCATGGCGATCGCCCGCCGGCACGGCCTGGTGGTGATCGAGGACAACGCCCACGGGCTCGGCGGCACGTACCGGGGCCGCAACCTCGGCTCGATCGGGGAGCTGGCCACCCAGAGCTTCCACGAGACCAAGAACGTGCACTGCGGCGAGGGCGGCGCGCTGGTGCTCAACGACGACCGGTTCCACGACCGGGCCGAGATCATCCGCGAGAAGGGCACCAACCGGGGCCAGTTCTTCCGGGGCATGGTGGACAAGTACCGCTGGATGGACCTCGGCTCGTCGTACCTGCCCTCCGACCTGCTGGCCGCGTTCCTGACCGCCCAGCTGGAGCACTTCGGCGAGATCCAGCGCCGCCGCCAGCACGTGTGGAACAGCTACCACAACCGGCTGGCCACCTGGGCGGTCGAGCACGGCGTGAGCCAGCCGACGGTGCCCGGCGACCGCACCCAGCCGGCCCACCTGTACTACCTGCTGCTGCCCGACCTGGAGAGCCGCACGGCGATGCTGGGCCACCTGCTCGAGCGGGGCGTGCTGGGCACCTTCCACTACCAGCCGCTGCACCTGGCCCCGGCCGGTCGCGAGTACGGCCGCACGGCCCCGGGGGGCTGCCCGGTGACCGAGGACGTGGCCGACCGGCTGCTGCGCCTGCCGCTCTACGCCGGCATGGACAACGACGACATCGAGCTGGTCATCGAGGCGGTCCGGTCCTTCCGCCCGGTCCGCCGCTCGGCCCATCCGCCGCTGGCCTGCCCGTCGTGACCACAGTGGACCGTTTCCTCGCCGACCGCCGCGTGCGTTACGTGGCGGTCGGCGGCTTTTCCTCGGCCGTCTACTACGCGCTCTTCGCCGCCCTCTACCTGACCACCCGGCACCACCTGCACTACCTGGCGATCCCGGTGCTGGCCAACCTGGGCTGCGCGATCGCCACGTACCCGCTGCAGCGCCGCTGGGTGTTCGTGAGCAAGGGGCCGGTGCTGTCCGGGTTCCTCAAGTTCTACGTCATCTGCCTGTGGGCGATGCTCTTCACCTACGCCGGGCTGCCGCTGCTCGTGGAGCTCGCGGGCGTGCCGGTGCTGCTCGCGCAGGCGGTGCTCATCGTCACCGCCCCGCTCGTCAACTACCAGCTGAGCAAGTCGTGGGCGTTTCGCCGCTGAGCGGTGCTCTCGCGGATCACGTAGGTCGGGCGGCCCATGCCGTGGGCGTGGACGCGGCCCAGGTACTCGCCCAGCACGCCGATGCCGATGAGCTGGGCCGAGGAGAACAGCGCGACGAGCGAGGCGAGCGTGGTGAAGCCGGCGACCTTCGTGTCGCCGATGCAGTACAGCCAGACGAGACGGGCCGTCAGCAGCACGCCGCACACGCCGATCATGAACCCGAGATAGGTCACCAGCCGCAGGGGCTTGGTCGAGTAGCCGAGGATCATGTTGATCGCGTGCTTCGTCAAGGACCTCAGCGTGAAGCCCGAGCGTCCCTCGCCGCGCCGGTCCATCCGCACGCGCACCGACCCGACCCGGGTGGTGGTCCACGACAGCACGATGTCCACGGACACGTGCGGCCCGCTGACCTGGTCGAAGCCGGCCCGCAGGAAGGTGCGGAAGATGCGCAGGGCGCCGAGGACCTCGGCGTTGGCAATGCCCATCGTGCGCCCCATGACCAGGCTCTTGGCGCCCCACGAGGCGAGGTTGCGCACGACCCCGTGCTCCTCGCTCTCCGGCACGGCGTAGACCAGGTCGAGGTCGTCGGTGAGCGCGGCGACGAGCTTGGGCAGCTCCTCCGGCGGGTGCTGCAGGTCGTCGTCCATCGTGATGATCCGCTCGCCGGCGGCGGCCCGGATGCCGGCGATGAGCGCGTTGTGCTGCCCGTAGTTGCGGGCCATCCGGATCGCCCGCACGTGGGCGAACTCGGTGGCGAGGGCGCGGGCCGCGTCCCAGGTGGCGTCGGTGCTGTCGACCACGAGGATGATCTCGTGCTGCGGGTGGATGTCCGGCAGTACCGCATTGAGCCGGGCCACCAGCCTGGGCAGGATGGCCGCGGAGCGGTAGCAGGGCACGACGACGGAGACAGACACCTCGGGGAACTCCTCAGGCGGCGATCGTGATGATGCGGGTGAACTCGTGCAGCAGGTCGAGGCCGTCCCAGACGCCGGCGAAGGTCAGCGCCCGGCCAAACGGCACGATCCGGTCCAGGCCGCGCCCGGCCAGCACGGTGACGAAGTCGTCCAGCTCGGCCTGGGAGAAGCCGAACTGGCTCAGGGTCTGGTCCTTGCGGGTGACCGCCGGGGCCAGCTCGGCCAGCGAGCCGACGGTGACATGGCAGATGGTGCCCGCCCCCAGCCAGCCCCGCTGCAGCTGCTCGAGGCCGGCCAGGTCGACCTCGGCCAGGGCGTTGCCGGCGAAGGTGACCCGGGTGGCCGCCCCGGTCGCGGCGAGCCCGTAGGTGGCCACGTACTTCTCCACCGCCATCGCCGGGTCGACCGCCCAGCCGCGGCGGGCCACCTCCTCGGCCAGCATCCCGGTGAACTCGGCCCGGGCCCGGGCGGCCGGCTCGGCGGCGCCGACCCAGCACAGGTTCCGGGGCGAGGAGCAGGCGGCCTGGTCGAACCAGAAGAGGTCGGTGGCCAGCCCCGCCACCGCGGCCCGGCGCTGCTGGGGCGGGGCCGCGAGCCAGCCGCCGGCCGAGATCGCGGCGAACGAGGAGCGGTCCGGGAAGGCCAGCTCGCGGGCCAGCGGCCGGATCGGGTGGCGGCGCAGCGCGGCCACCGAGGCGTCGCCGCCCCACAGCACGCGCAGGTCGCAGGCGGCGCTCAGGGCGGCGGTCAGCGCGTCGTCGCGCTCGTAGGTGACCATCCGCTGGGTCTGCGCCACGGCCGGGTGGGCGCGGGCCAGCGCGTCGTTGAGCGCCTCCAGCACGGCCTCGGCGGCGCCGGCCGAGCGGCTGGAGATGCGCACGATGTTGTGGTTGCCGGCCAGGGCGGACAGCGCCCAGGAGTACACGAAGATCGTGTCGACGTTGGCCGGCGGGAAGTGCAGCACCAGGCCCCGCGGGGCGCGGCGCTGACCGCCCGCCCCGTCGCCGAGGCGGGCCACGGCCCGGGCCAGCTCCCCCTTGCGCAGGAAGAAGCCGAGCGAGCCGAGCTCCGGGTGGCGGCGGGCCACGTCGGGGCGCAGCAGCCGCGCGGAGAACGCGCCGAGGAAGTCGCGGATCCGCTCGTCACCGACGGCCAAGCGCCCGGCCGGCGGCTCAGCGGTGACCTCCCGGAGAAGATCACCCAGGCCCACCGCGCCCGAGAAATGCGGAAATTTCACCTCAAACGTCATACGGCGGCCCCGACGAAGGTGTCGCTGCAGCCCCGGGCCTCGGCGCGGGGCAGGCGGCCCAGGATGGAGAAGCGCTTGCCGGGCCAGACGCCGTCGTCGATGCCGTGCACCACGCCCAGGTCCTCGGTGAGCAGGACGTGCCCGGGGTACGACTCCGGCAGCGTGCTGAGCACCTCGACCAGCCCGGGCCGGCCGGGCGGTAGCGGCTCCCACGTGTCCGGGTCGCGCACGATCACGTCGGCGAAGTCGGGGCAGTACAGCGAGTCGCCGTCGGGGCCTTCGAGGTACACGACGCCGATCTGCTCGACCATGCCGTAGAAGTTGTGGATGCGGGTCAGCCCGGTGTCGTGGCGAAACGCCCGGCGGAACTCGGCGTTGCCGACCCGGCGGTCCGCGAGCTTCTTCCAGCCGCCCGAGTGGACCAGGATCCCGTTGGCGAGGTCCAGCCGGTGGTCCCGCGCGAGCTCGTACAGGTACTGCCAGACCATGAACGTGAAGCCGAAGACCAGGAACGGACCGTCGCCGTGCTCGGCCAGGAAGCCGCGGATGGTCGCCAGGTCGGGGCGGCCCTGCTCGTCCAGGGCCCAGGCGTGGTCCCGGCCGAACGTGAGCATGCCCAGCACGCCGGCGCCCCGAGCGCTGAACGAGCGGCGGTCCTTGATGATCGCGGTGGTGTCGACGATGAGCATCGGCAGCCGGCGCGGGCCGAGCACGGCCTGCAGGGTCTGGCCGAGCATCCTCGTCTGCGCGGCGGCGGCCTCGCGGTCGAGGTGGATCCGGCTGACGTCGCCGGTGGTGCCGCTGGAGGTCAGCACCTTGAACACGGCCTCGTCGGGGATGCTCTTGAGCACCTGGGTCTTGAACAGCCGGACCGGCAGCCAGGGCAGCTCGGCGGTGTCGCGGTAGATCCGCCCGGGGTAGTGGCCGGTGGCGGCGAGGATGTTGGCGTACTCCTTGCCGCGGGCCCGGTGCCGCTCGGTCAGCTCGATGAGCCGGGGCAGCAGCCGCGCCTCCCGCTCGAGCTCGGACAGCGTGAAGACGGTCATCGCATCGCCTCCAGCGCGCGATAGTCGATCTTGGAGTTGGGGAGCAGGGGGAAGCTCTCCACCGGCCGCACCTCGAAGCCGGACCAGTGCAGCCTGAGGTGTTCCGCGAGCTTATGTCCGACTTCGATCGGATTCGTGCATTTTGCGAACACGATCACTCGATCCTCGCCGGACACCGCGGCCGCCGGGACGGGGAGCAGGCGCTCGATGTCGTCGAGGTTGAGCCGCACGCCGAAGACCTTGCCGAAGCGCTTCAGGCGGCCGTCCAGGTAGAGGTAGCCGTCGGCGTCGAGGTGGCCCAGGTCGCCGGTGACCAGCAGGCCACCGTGGTCGTCGCCGCGCGCGAGGTCGGCCGCGGTCTCGGCGTAGCCGAGCATGACGTTGGGACCCCGGTAGAGCACCTCGCCCACGAGGTCCGGCTCGGTCGTCTCGGTGCCGTCCTCGAGACGGATGCTGAGCCGCCCGCCGGGCACCGCGGGCCCGACCGAGCCCGGCTTCTCCCCGAGCCGATGGGCCGGCAGGGTGGTGAGCCGCGGCGCCGCCTCCGTCTGGCCGTACATGACGAACAGCCGCCCCCCGGCCGCCGCCATCCGGTCGTGGAACTCGCGCACGAGCTCGGGCCGCAGCCGGCCGCCGGCCTGGGTGAGGGTCCGCAGCGCCGGGTGCGCGGCGGGGTCGAAGCGAAGACGGACCAGCATGTCGTACTGCGACGGCACCAGCGCCATCGAGGACACCCGGTGGCGGTCGACGGCCGGCCAGAACCCGCGCCCGAGCAGCCCATCGGCCTCGACCACCAGCGCCGCCCCGGCCACCAGGTGCGTGTTGAGCACCGACATGCCGTAGCTGTAGTAGAACGGCAGCGCGCTGATCGCCACGTCGGCGCCGGTGATGCCGAGCGCCTCGACGATCGACTCGGCGTTGGCCAGCAGCGCCCGCCGGGACAGCCGGACGAGCTTCGGGTCGCCGGTCGAGCCGGACGTGGCCAGCAGGACGGCCAGGTCCGGGTGCGGCGCGGTGTCGGGCGCGGTCTCGCGTACCCACGCCTGGTCCAGGGCCGTATAACCCTTGGCCGGTTCGTCCGGCACCGGCCCGAGCACGGCGGCCGGCTCGAACCGGTCGATGAACTCCAGCAGCGTCTCGTCCGCGAGCCCCGGGTCGAGCAGCGCGACGGGCCGCCCCAGCTCGAAGGCCGTCACGTAGGCGGCAACCGAGTCGACGGTGGTCGGCATGCGCAGGAACACCACGCCCCGCGGCACGCCGTCGAAGAGCTCCGGGCGCACCAGGTCGGTGACGACCGCGCCGGTGGCGGCGTCGATGATCCGCGCGGCGGGATTGAGCAGCCTCACACGACCACCCCGCCGTCCACGCCGAGGACCTGTCCGGTGACGAACCGGGCCCGCCCGGAGAGCAGGAACGCCACCACGTCGGCCACCTCCTCGGGCGCGCCCAGGCGGCGCAGCGGGGTCGCGGCCGCCTGCTCGGCCCGGCCGGCCTCGTCGAGCGAGGCGAGCATGTCGGTGGCGATGAAGCCGGGGGCGACCGCGTTGACCCGGATGCCGGCCGGGCCGAGCTCCTTGGCCGCGGCCCGGGCCAGCCCCGCCACGGCGGCCTTCGAGGCCCCGTAGACGGCCTGGCCGGCCGCGCCGGCGGTGCCCATGACCGAGGAGACCAGCACGACCGCGGGCGCGTCACCGCGGCGCAGCAGCTTCACCGTGGCCTGCAGGGTGTGCGCGGCGCCGGCCGCGTTGACCGCGAAGAGCCGGTCGACGGCCTCGGCGCCCATCATCCCGAGCAGGCCGGCCTCGTGCACGCCGGCGTTGACCACCAGGGCGTCGAGGCGGCGGTGGCGCTCGAAGACGGCGCGGACGATCCCGGCCACGTCCTCGGCCCGGCTCACGTCGCCGTGCACGAGCAGGTGCTCGCCGGGGATCTCCTCGGCGGCGGCCTTGGCCGAGCCCTCCTCGCGGCCGTGCAGCACGAGCTGGTAGCCCTCGGCGCCCAGCGCCAGCGCGACCGCCCGGCCGATCCCGCGGGAGGAGCCGGTGACCAGCGCGACCCTAGCCGGCGAGCGCAACGTCGTGCTTTCCGAGGATCTCCACGGCCTTGCCGAACGAGCTGAGATCGATGACCTCGTCCGTGTCGATCATGACGTCGAACGCGTCCTCGATCTCGGCCACCAGCGTCAGGTGGGCCAGGGAGTCCCACTGCTCGATGCCGCGGTACTCCAGCCGGTCCACGTCGACGCCGTCGGGCAGGCCGAGCGCCGTACGGAAGGCGGAACGAAGGCGGTCGAGGTTACTCAATGGGGTTCCCTCCGTTGTAGGAGTCGTCATGGTGCTCAACGACCTAGGAGGTGCCGAGGTGCTGCGCGAGGCCCGGGAGACGGACGTGGAGACCATTCGCGAGTGGCGCAACCACCCGAAGACCCGGGGGGCGAGCATCTGGACGGCGTACATCACGCCGGAGGGCCACGCGCGGTGGTGGGCGAAGGTGCAGGCCGACCCCGCCCGCCGGGTGCTGATCTTCTCGTACGCCGGACGGGACTGCGGCGTCGTGACGTTCAACGACCACGACCCGGTCGCCGGCTCCGCCGAATGGGGCTTCTTCCTGGACGTCGACGGGCTGCAGGAGCGCGGCGAGCTGCTGCCGGCGTGGCTGGAGCTGGAGCGCTCGGCGGTGCACTACGCGTTCGGCGAGATGGGCCTACGCTCGGTCGGCGGGCGCACGCTGGCGTGGAACACGCCGGTCATCGCGCTGCACCGGCGCTTCGGGTTCGTCGAGGTGCCTTCGCGGCGGTACACCACCGAGATCGACGGCACCGAACAGCCGGTGGTGTGGACGGAGAAGACCCGTACAACCTGAGCGGGGACGGCGCCCGTCTGAGGGGGGACGAAAACCCTAGACGGGAGGACGCCTCGATGGGCGAGACCGCCGACTCCGAGTACGTGGAGTACGTGACGGCGCGGCTGCCGGCGCTGCACCGTCTCGCGTTCGTGCTCAGCGGCGACTCCCACCGCGCCGACGACATCGTCCAGCAGACGATCACCAACCTGTACGTGAAGTGGTCGCGGGTCCGCACCGTCGATCACCTGGACCGGTACGTGCGCAGCATGCTCGTCAACACCTTCCTCGACGAGAAGCGGCTGGCCTGGGCCCGGGTCCGGCTCTTCGCCGAGCCCCCCGACGCGGTCGTCCCCGACGGCGGCGGCGAGGCCGAGGACCGCACCCTGCTGCGCACCGCCCTGACCCAGGTGCCGCGCCGCCAGCGCGCCGTGCTGGTGCTGCGCTTCTACTACGACCTGCCCATCGACGAGGTCGCCAAGGTCCTCGGCGTCTCGCCCGGCACGGTGAAGAGCCAGACCTCCCACGGCCTGGCGGCCCTGCGCCGCCTGTTGGGCGAGCGCCCCGTCGCCGCCCTGACGAAGGAGCGCTGAAGTGGTCGACCTCAACGAACACAACGCCGGCGACCTGCTGCGGACCCTGCCCGGCCACTCCTCCCGCCCGCCGGCGGTGGACATCGCCCGGGCCATGCGCGAGGGCCGTCGCCGGCGCACCGCCCGGCGCGCCACCGTGGCCGGCGCCTTCGTGGTGGCCGCCCTCGTCGCGGCCGGCCTGCCGGCGGTGCTGCTGACGAGCCGCGACGACAGCGCACCCCCCGCGGGCACCCCCACCACCACGCCGGCCGCGACCCAGCGCCCGAGCGGCCTGCCCGTCATCCCCAACGCACAGGTCCCGACCTCCTGCCGGGCCGAGCGCCTCCCGGAGAACGGCAACGGCCAGACCCTGATGACGGCGGCCGACCCGGCCGGGAAGATCTTCTACGGCCTGACCGACCCCAACGGCGGCGACCAGGCCGTGGTCCGCTGGCAGGACGGCAAGCTCACCAAGGTTCCCGTCCCCGGCCCCTACCCGACCGTCTCCGCGGTGAACGACGGCGGCCTGGCCGCGGGCTACTCGGACGATCACGGCCGGAAGACGGCCTTCCTCCTGCGCGACGGCAAGATCGTCGACCTTCCGCGCCCCCAGGACATCGAGCCGGTGGGCATCAACAGCCACGGCGACGTGGTGGGCCACTGGATCAGCGGCGCCGGCGCCCGCCCGGCGGTGTGGCGCGACCCGGGCGCCGAGCCGGAGTTTCTGCCCCTCCCCGAGGGCGCGGTGTGGGGCGAGCCGAAGGCCATCGCCGACGACGGCACGGTGGTCGGCGTGGTCTCCTTCGGCGCCCAGCAGTTTGCCTACGCCTGGGCCCCGGACGGCACCCCGCGCCGCCTGGCCGTGCCGGAGGGCACCCCGGTCACCCCGGCCGACGGCCAGAACCCGGGCCCGAGCGTGGTCGTCGAGTGGGCGCGGGGCGAGTGGGCGAGCGGCATGGTCGGCAAGTACACGGACCAGGCCCGACCGGTGCGCTGGAACCTGCGCACGGGCAACGTGGACACCCTCTCGGGCATCGCCATCCCGGGCGGCCCGATCAACGGCCTGGGCTGGGTGGCGGGCGAGACGGCGGACGGCCGCGGGATGCTGCTGGCGGGCGGGCGGCGGATCCCCCTGCCGGACGCCTACGGCTACCACGGCCGCGTGCCGGCCAACACTCCGGCGTTCGTGAGCGACGACGGCCGGGTGGTGGCCGGCCAGTCCTTCGACAGCCACGGCGCCTACCACGCCGTGCTCTGGCGCTGCTGAGCACCACCTGACGGCGGGGCGGGCGGCCTGGCGGGCCGCCCCGATCGCCGCCGGTCAAGCGAACTCGGGCAGGCGGCCCGGGGCCAGGCGGTCCTCCGGGTCGAGGGCCAGCTTGAGCCGGGCCGCGGCCGCCGGAACGGGCTCCGGCCCGTAGGTCTCCACCAGCTCGCGCAGCTCCAGCGGCGCCCGCAGCAGGGTGCAGCCCCCGCCGCCCCGGGCCAGCAGCACCGTGCGCGCCGCCGTCAGCATCCCGTCGAGCCGCTCGGGATCCACCGTGTCCGGCAGGGCCACGTGGGCGACCCCGAGCCCGACCGACCCGCGCACCGGCACCGGCCCGCCCGCGGCGTCGCGGATGGCGTACACGACGGCGAAGAGCTCGCTCGGCCGGCCCCAGATCTTCAGGGCCACGTCGTCGGCGTCGAAGGGGTAGCGGCCCCACCAGGCCGGCGGCAGCTGCTCGACCGTGGCCCCGCCGCCGAGCAGCTTGGCCGCGGACTCGGCGCGGTGGGCGACGGCGGCCCGGTCGCCCTCGAAGAGCGCGGCCAGCTCGGCCGGGTGGCCGCCCGCGGCGCCGGGCAGATCGGCCTCGATCGCGGCCGGCTCCAGCGCCGATGCGGCCAGGGCCTCGGTCAGCTGCTGCACCTCGCGCGGGGTCGACACCGGCCGCACCACCCAGGCGCGGGCGGCCGGCAGGGGCTCCAGCCGTACCGTGGCCTCGGTGATCACGCCGAGGGTGCCGTAGGAACCGCAGGCGTGCCGGGCCAGGTCGTAGCCGTCGACCGCGCGCTCCAGGCTGCCCTCGTCCAGCGCCACCTGGACGCCGGTGACGAGATCGCGCGGCGCGCCGAAGCGGTGGCGCAGCGGGCCGGCCTCGTTGGTGGCGAGCACGCCACCGAGGGTGGCGGCCGGGGAGCCGACGTCCAGCGGCAGTCGCAGGTTGTCCTTGAGCAGGATGGCCCGCAGGGCGCGCAGCGGGGTGCCGGCGGCGACGGTGGCGGTGCGCCCGGCGGCGCTGTACTCCAGCACGCCCGTCATCCGGCCCAGGTCGAGCAGCAGGTCCGCGTGCGTCGGCGGCGCGCCCCAGTCGAGCTTCGTGCCGGCGCCCGAGACCATCACGGCGAGCCCCTCGGCGGCGGCGAAGCGCAGCACGCCGGCCACCTCGTCCGGCCCGCCCGGCGCGGCCACCCAGCCGACCGGCACGCCGTCGACGGTGTCGGCCGGCCCCGCCTCCCACACGTGCTCCGGCCCGCACGCCTCCGCCAACGCCTCGATCACCGTCACCGCAGCTCCCGCTCCCTGGTCCATCATCCGATGCCGTGGGGAAGATCGGTCGATGGGAATCGCGGTAGCCGGGACGAGGATGTCATGATCCCAGGCTTTCCCAATGACGCACGTCAACTCATGCTCGACGGCCGGCCGATGCACATGGCGCACCAACCGACATCGAACATACGTTCGAAGCTTATGCGCCGCCGTCGAGGACCGCAAGCACTACGACAGCCGCAGGGCCTGCTTCAGGAAGGCGGTGCGGTCGGCCGCGGCGGCCGGCAGGGCGATCAGGTCGTGGCCGGTGTCGTAGTCCTTGCGCTGCTTCGAGCCGGCCACCGCCGCGGTCAGCTCGTCGCGCTCCGCGGCCGGCACCACCGCGTCCTGCCGGCCGAACTGCAGCAGGACCTGGCGCTTGCCGCCGACGGCCACGTAGGGCCCGGCGTCGAAGCGGGACAGCGAGTCGAGGTACCCGTGCCAGTCCGCCGGCACCTTCTGCTTGACCATCCAGCGGGAGAAGCGGCTGGTGCCGGAGGCGAGGACGGCGGCGGTGATCCGCGACTCCAGGCCGAGCAGCACCGCGCCGAGGGCGGCGCCGCCGTGGTGGCCGGCGTAGCCGACCCGCGAGCCGTCGCAGTCGGTGCGCCGGATGAGCAGGTCGAGGGCCCGCCGCTGGGCCAGCACGGCGGCGGCCATGGCGTTGGCGTCGGCGAGCGGGTCGCCGGTCGGCCTGATCGGCACGCTCGCCACCATGACCAGGGCCTTCATCCGGGCCAGGGCGGGGGCCTCGTCCAGCAGCTTGTCGCGGTCGCCGTCCGGGCCGGTGCCGAGGACGATGGCCGGCATGCGCAGGGTGTCGCCCGGGATGTCGGCGCTGAGCACGTACGCCGGGATGGCGTCGTTGCCGCGCGTGTCCGAGTACGTGATGTCCTCGAGGACGACCCCGTCGCCGGTGCGCTTGTCGGTCAGCTGCGCGTTGAGCGTCGAGCTCTTGTCGTAGCTGTAGAGCTTCTTGAGCTCCGCGATCGGCACCGGCTTGGGGACGTACCCCGAGGGGTCGAGCGTCGATCCGGCTTGCGAAGTGCCCGGCGGCGACGCGCTGCCTCGCGCCGACGGTTCGCTCCCCGCCCCAGGTGTCTTCGCCGGCCCCTCGGAGCACGCCTGGACCAGCATTGCTGCCAGCCCGGTCACCCCGATGTGCAACACCCCACGACGCCGCACCGGCATCCCTCCGTGGTCTCGCCCGAACTACGAGACCTTGACGGTACCGGCGTCGCTCTCTCCTGATGGACAGACCACCGAACGACGCGCTTGGTTGCGTGGCCGAGGGGGTAACGTCTGGCTGTGTGACAAGCGAGCAGCCGCCCACCGCGAAGCGAGTCCCGCACGAGCGGGTCCACCACGGCGACACCGTGGTCGACGAGTATTTCTGGCTCCAGGACAAGGAAGATCCGGACACGGTCCCCTACCTGGAGGCCGAGAACGCATTCACGACCGCGGCCACCGCACATCTCGAGCCGCTGCGCGAGACGCTGTTCGGCGAGATCAAGTCCCGGACCAAGGAGACGGACCTGTCGGTGCCCACCCGCAAGGGGGGCTACTGGTACTACACCCGCACCGAAGAGGGCAAGCAGTACGGCATCCACTGCCGCGTCCCGGCGGCGGATGGCGGGGCGGCGCCCCCCGAGATCGGCGACGGCGCCGCGCTACCCGGCGAGGAGGTGCTGCTCGACGGCAACGAGCTCGCCGGGGACTCCGAGTTCTTCGCCCTCGGCACCTTCGACCTCAGCGTCGACGGGCAGCTCCTGGCGTACAGCACCGACTTCTCCGGCGACGAGCGCTTCACGCTGCGCGTGAAGGACCTGCGCACCGGCGAGGTCCGCCCCGACGTCATCGAGGACGCGTTCTACGGCTCGGCGTGGTCGGCCGACGGCTCGACGCTGTTCTACGTCACCGTCGACGACGCCTGGCGGCCCTACCGGGTCTGGCGGCACACGCTGGGCACCCCGGCGTCCGAGGACGTCATCGTGCACGAGGAGCCCGACGAGCGCTTCTGGGTCGGCATCGAGCTGACCCGCTCGGAGCGCTTCCTGCTCGTCGACATCAACAGCAAGCTGACCAGCGAGGTGCTGGTCATCCCGGCCAACGCGCCGGACACCCCGCCGCGCCCGATCGCGCCGCGCCGGCAGGGCGTCGAATACTCCGTCGAGCACCACGGCCACCGGTTCCTGATCCTGCACAACGACGGCGCCGAGGACTTCGCGCTGTCGTACACGTCGGTGGACAACCCCGGCGACTGGACCACGCTCATCGAGCACCAGCCGGGCACCCGGCTGCTGCAGGTCGACGCGTTCAGCGGGCACCTGGTCGTCTCGCTGCGCCGGGACGGGCTGACCGGGGTCCGGGTCGTGCCGCTGCACGGCGCGGCGCCCTACGACATCGCGTTCCCCGAGCCGCTGTACTCCGTCGGGCCCGAGGCCAACCTGGAGTACGACACCACGTCCTTCCGCCTGCACTACGTGTCGATGGTGACGCCCGACTCGGTGTACGACTGCAACCTGGACAGCGGCGAGCTGACCCTGCGCAAGCAGAAGCCGGTGCTCGGCGGCTTCGACCCGGCCCGCTACGAGCAGCACCGCGAGTGGGCCATCGCCGACGACGGCACCCGGGTGCCGATCTCGATCGTGGCCCGCGTCGGCACCCCGCGGGACGGCTCGGCGCCGGCCGTGCTGTACGGCTACGGCTCCTACGAGTCCTCGATGGACCCCTGGTTCTCCATCCCGCGCCTGTCGCTGCTGGACCGCGGGGTCGTCTTCGCCATCGCGCACATCCGCGGCGGCGGCGAGATGGGCCGCCGCTGGTACGACGAGGGCAAGCTGCTGGCCAAGAAGAACACCTTCACCGACTTCGTCGCCTGCGCCGAGCACCTGGTGAAGGCCGGCTGGAGCGCGCCGGAGCGGGTGGTGGCCCGCGGCGGTTCAGCCGGCGGCCTGCTGATGGGCGCGGTGGCCAACCTCGCCCCGGCCTCGTTCGGCGGGATCGTCGCCCAGGTGCCGTTCGTCGACGCGCTGAACACGATCCTCGACCCGTCGCTGCCGCTCACCGTCACCGAGTGGGAGGAGTGGGGCAACCCGCTCGAGGATCCCGAGGTGTACGCCTACATGAAGTCGTACACCCCGTACGAGAACGTCGCCGCGGTCCCCTACCCGCCGATCCTCGCCGTGACCAGCCTCAACGACACCCGGGTGCTCTACCACGAGCCGGCCAAGTGGGTGGCCCGGCTGCGGGTCGTGTCGCCGGGCACGGAGGTGCTGCTCAAGACCGAGATGGGCGCCGGGCACGGCGGCCCGAGCGGCCGCTACGACGCTTGGCGCGAGGAGGCGTTCATCGCCGCCTGGCTCCTGGACAAGGTCGGCAAGGCGTAATCCACACGTTGTCCACAGAGGTTATCCACAGGGCTTGTCCACAGCCCTGTGGATAACCCTCAGGGGGACGTCACAGGGGACGCCACAGCGATCGAGCGGGAGCTCAGCGATCAGGCTGAGGACCGGGCGGCGCAACGATAGAGCGCAAACCCGGCGATCAGGCGAGGAGCCGGGCGGCCAGGTCGGGGGCGATGTTGCCGCCGCTGATCACGGCGACGGTCCGCCCGGCCGGCAGTTCGTCGCGGCGGTGCAGCACCGCCGCGGTGGCCGCCGCGCCGCTCGGCTCGACGATCAGGCGCGCCTTGCGGGCCAGCGTCCGGACCGTGTCGAGGATCTCCTCCTCGCTCACCGTGACGATGGCGTCGAGGTAGGTCGACAGGTGGGCCAGCGTGAGCTCGGACAGCGGGGTGCGCAGCCCGTCGGCGACGGTGCTGAGCATCCGCTCCTCCGGCCACACCCGGACCATGCCGGCGGCGAGGCTCTCGGCGGCGTCGG
This sequence comes from Dactylosporangium sp. NPDC051485, assembly GCF_040682015.1. Classification (NCBI taxonomy): domain Bacteria; kingdom Bacillati; phylum Actinomycetota; class Actinomycetes; order Micromonosporales; family Micromonosporaceae; genus Dactylosporangium; species Dactylosporangium sp. NPDC051485. The sequence goes on along the minus strand of NZ_JBFAZW010000061.1, from coordinate 35,931 downwards.
CCGCGACCGCCGGCTCGACCCCGATGACCGCGACGTGCGGGGCGAGCGACTTGACCGCGGTCGCCACGCCGGAGGACAGCCCGCCGCCGCCGACCGGCACCACGACCACGTCCACGCTGGAGAGGTCCTCGAAGATCTCCAGGCCGATGGTGCCCTGGCCGGCGATGATGTCCGGGTGGTCGTACGGCGGGATGAGCGTCAGCCCGCGCTCGGCCACCAGGCGCTTGGCCTCGGCCTCCCGCTGCGACTGGGGCACGAGGATGACCTCGGCGCCGTAGCCCCGGGTCGCCTCGATCTTCAGCGGCGTGGAGACCTCGGGCATGACCACGGTGACCGGCACGCCCAGCGACCGGCCCGCGTAGGCGAGGGCCTGGCCGTGGTTGCCCGACGAGTGGGTGACCACGCCCGTGCGGCGCCGCTCCAGGTCGAGGCGGTGCAGGGCGTTGGTCGCGCCGCGCAGCTTGAACGCGCCGATCGGCTGCAGGCTCTCCGGCTTGAGCCACAGCTCCTCGGCCCACGGGCTGGGCAGCAGCGGGGTGCGCACCACGAGCCCGGAGATCCGGGCGGCGGCGTCCCGAATGTCGTCCAGGTGAACCAGATTCTGCTTGGTGGCGGTCACGTCGCCCATCCTGACATCACCCAGGCCGTTTCACCCTCGTCGCGGACGCCGAATGAGAGATCCATAACGCCGAGCCGCCCTCACACATTCAGCCGCTGCTATAGAACCGTGCGGCCCCTGGGTGCAACGGGATCGGGTCGGTCTGCGGCGCGGTGCCCTTGTCGAAGTTCCCACCCTCGGGGTGAACCTTGGCGAGGTCCTTCTGGTACTCGAACAGCACCTTGGTCAGGTCGTGGGCCAGCTGTTCGGGCATGTCGGGCGACACGACGATGTAGTTGCCGATGGCGATCGTGTCGACCTCGGCGGGGATGCCGTACGCCTCCTTGGGCATCTTGGCACCGCTGTAGACGGGCCCCCAGCGGGTCGTCAACGGCGGCAGCAACGACGACAGCGGCATGACCAGGTAGTTGCCCGGCGAGCTGGCGAGCAGGTCGGCGATGCCCGGCGTGGGCACGCCGCCGGCGAAGAAGAAGGCGTCGAGCGAGCCGTTCTGCATGCCCTTGGTGGTCTCCGGCAGCGACAGCCGCGCGCGCACGATGTCGGTGTCGGGGTTGAGCCCGCCGGCGAGGAGGACCCGCCCGGCCACGACGTCCGAGCCGGAGCCGACCGAGCCGGTGGAGACCCGCTTGCCGCGCAGGTCGGAGAACTTGTTGATGTTGGCCGAGCGGCGCACGACGAGCTGGACGTAGCTCTTGTACACCCGGCCCAGCGCGACCAACTTCTGCGGCTTGCCGTCGAAGCCGCCCTTGCCGGCGTAGGCGTCGGCCGCCGTGTCGGCCAGGGTCAGCGCGATGTCCATGTCACCGGTGGCCACGCGCTGGATGTTCTCGGCCGAGGCACCGGTGGCCTCGGCCCGGGCCTCGTAGCCGGCCACGTGCTTGGAGATGAGGTCCGCGTAGCCGCCGCCGATCGTGTAGTACACGCCGGTGGTGTTGCCCGTGGCGATGAACAGCCGGCCGTTGTGCCACAGGCCGGCGCCGGGCCGCTGGGACGCGCTGGCGCAGCCGGTGACGAGTAACGCCACCACCAGCGCCAGCGCGACGTTGCGAAGCTTCAAGCGGAACCTCTCACCTGGACAGCGCGTCGCGCGGAAGGGGATCCAGGGCGTCGGCGACGCGGTGGACCAGCATGGCGGTCTCGTAGCCGACCTGGCCCAGATCGCAGCCGGGGGCGGCGAGCACGCCCAGCAGGGCCCGGTCGCCGACGGACATCACGATCATGACGCCGCCGTCCATGTCGACGATCGTCTGCCGCACGTGGCCGGCCTGCATCACGCGGGCGGCCCCGAAGACCAGGCTCGCCAGGCCGCTGATGACGGCGGCGAGGTGGTCGGCCTGGTCCACCGGCAGGTCGGCCGAGGCGGCCAGCCGAAGCCCGTCGCCGGACACGGTGATGGCATGTGCCACGTCGGGCACCTGCCTCGCGAAGCTCACCATCAGCCAGTCGAGCTGTCCGGCGCCGTGCGGTTGCTGAGACATCATGAATCCTTTTGTCCTGGGGTTGTGCCGTTGGAACGTCGTGCGGCGGCCGAGACGCCCTCGGCGAACGCCGACAGCCGCGACCGGATCTGATCCGGGTCGACCTTCGCGCCTCTGGGCTCGATGCGCTGTTCAGAGGTGTCCGGCAGGAGTTGGGCGCCGGGACGACGGCGCGGGAGATGCTCTTCGTTCGGCACTGGGCCACCTCCGGCGGTGGACGGGCCCCCTGACCGTGGCGGCCATGTGCCGGGGCCAGGGGGACCCCAGGTGGGTTGGGCGGTGGGGTGAGCTGGGGTGGAGTAGGCGGGGGCGGGGTAGGCGGGAGGTTGCGGCGGCTGGGGGGCCACCTGAGCGATGCCGCGCGGCGGGGTGTGACCGATCGGCTGCACCATCGTCGGCTGGTTCCAACCGTTGACCGCGATGGTGTCGTTCTCACTTCCGGTGCTGCTCAGATACGGCCGGAACCACGGGGTCGCGGCCGCGGGCTCGGGCTGCGGCTCCGGGCGCCGCTGCTGCGCCGCCTTGGGCTGCTGCGCCGCCTTGGCCTGCGGCCGGCCGATCGGGGCGCCGACCGTCGAGGGGACCTGCACCGGCCGCGGGGCCGGGGCCTGCACCGCCGGGACCGGCGCGGCGCTCGCCGGGGCGCGGCCGGCGGGCAGGGCGCTGACGCGCTCGAGCACCCGGTGCGGCAGCAGGACGTAGGCGACCGTGCCGCCGGCAACGCCCTGCAGCTGCACCCGGATGCCGTGCCGGGCCGCGAGGTGGGAGACCACGTGCAGGCCCATCGTGCCGGCCGCGGCCGAGCTCAGGGTGCTCGGCACGGCCAGCCGTGAGTTGATCTCGGCCAGGCGGGCCGGGACGATGCCGATGCCGCGGTCGTGCACGCGCAGCATGGCGCCCTCGACCGTCGGCCGCGCGTCGACCAGCACCGGCTCGGTCGGCGGCGAGAACGCGGCCGCGTTCTCCAGCAGCTCGGCCAGCAGGTGCACGAGGTCGCCGACGACCGGGCCGGTGATGGCCAGGTCGGCCGGCTGGAACTCGACCCGGGCGTAGTCCTCGATCTCCGACGCGGCGGCCGAGACGACCGCGCCGAGCCCGACGGCGGTGGTCTGCGGGCGGCCGGGCTCGCCGCCGGAGAGGACCAGCAGGTTCTCCCCGTTGCGGCGCAGGCGGGCGGCGAGGTGGTCCAGGGCGAAGAGCCGGTCCAGCATGTCGGGGTCGGTCTCGTCCCGCTCGAACTCGTCGAGCAGCCGCAGCTGGCGGGTGATGAGGGTGCGGATGCGCCGGGCCAGCACCTCGGCCATGCGCGACACGTCGATGCGCAGCTCGGCCTGCTCGCCGGCCAGGCGCAGCGCGGTGCGGTGCACCGTGCCGAATGCCTCGGCCACCTGGCCGACCTCGTCGTTGGTGGCCGCGATGCCCCGGGTGACCTCGGCCGCGGTCCGGCCGCCCTCCATCACCGACGGGGCCGGGGTGGCCGAGCCGGCGGTGACCGAATTGATGGCGTCGGGCAGGTCGCGGCGGGCCACCTGCAGCGCCGCGCCGCGCAGCAGGTTGAGCCGGCGGGCGGTGCGCACGGCGAGCACGATGGCGATGGTCAGGGCGGCCACGGCCAGCAGACCTGCGCCGAGACCGGTGATCCAGGCCCGGCGGGCGGCGCTGACCGCGATCTGCTCGGCCCGCACGTCGAGGCTGCCGGCGATGTCGAGGCTGACGATGGTGACCCGGCGGATCACGCCGCTCTGGGCCGCGAACCAGGCGTCGCCGTCGACCCGCACGCCGGAGATGTCGCGCTCGGCGTTGCGGGCGCCGGCGGCCATGCTGTCGGCGTTGTCGACATCGGTGCCCTTCATCTCCTGCGAGTACCACCGGGCCTGCTCCGGCGTGGCCACCCGGCGGAACTCGGCCTCGCGCTGGCCGCGGGCGCCCTGGATGAGCGAGAGGGCACCCAGGTCGCCGGGCTGCAGGTTGGCCCGGCCGAAGACGGTGCGCAGCAGGTCGCGCTCGACCGCGGAGTAGTGCTCGATGGCGGCCATGGCGGCCAGCGCGCGGGCCGCCTTGGCCAGCTCTACGTCCTCGATCTGGCCGGGCACCGCGTCGGCCACCGTGAGCAGGGCGTCGGCCAGGCCGCCGTAGACGACGTCGGTGACCAGCACCATCGTGGCCGTGCCCTTGTCGATCGACTGCCGGGTGTACCGCAGCTGGCCGTAGTCGTCGCGGACCACGCGCACGGGGGTGCTCAGGGCCGGCGCGGCGTTGACGGCGCCGGCCGCGTTGGCGAAGAAGCGCTCGGCGGCGGCGTCGGTGCGGGCGCGCTGCGCGGTGACGAGCGCGGCGCCGGCCTTGCCGCCGCGCTGCTGCAGCGCGGCGGTCTCGGCCAGCTCGCGCTCGAGCTCGTTGACGAACAGCGCCGCGCTGCCGGCGGTCTGGGTCAGCGTCCTGGCGTGCCCGGCGTCGCGGGCGGCGGTGACCGAGGTCGTGACCTGGACCGCGCCGAGCCCGATGAGGCCGACCATGGCCACCGCGATCGGCGCGAGCAGTTGGGCGCGCACCGATCGGAAACGGTTCGGCCGCGGACCGCCGCCGCGGCGGTGCCCGGCCACGGACGTGTCGGTGCCCGCCGACCGGCGGGCCGCGCCACCCCCGGGCTGGCTACCGCCGCCAGGGCTGCTGACGCCGTGGCGCGGTAAAGGGGCGCGGGAGGGGCCGCTGCCTGCCACCGCCTGGCCTCCTAAAAGTAGCGTCCTCCATACGGAGCGTGATCAAGAGAGCGCTCCAACGCGAGGAGATGAATGCTGGGTTCACTACGGAACACGATCAGGCACGCTACTGGAAGAGGTCGGATCCCTAAAGAGTCCTTAGCCGAACGGCCGAGTCGTTCTCACTGAATGTGACGGCGACGTTGCGTAACGAACCAGACGGCCGCGGCGGCGAGGGCCGCGACGACGCCGCCGATGATCCACGGGGCGCTTCCGCCTCCCTGCGACCGGCCGGGCGCCGGGCTCGCCGGCACGGAGCCGGCGGCCGACCCCGGCGCGTCCGGGGAGGCGGGCGCGGGCGAGGTGGCGACGGGACGCCCGCTGGGTTCGCGCAGCGTAGACGGCGGTGCGATGGTGCCGGGCACCGCCGTGATGCCGGGCAGCGTGGCCGACGGCCCGACCGGCTCGAGGATCGGCGGCGGCCCCGGCAGTGGCGGCCCCGGCGGGGGCGTGGGGCCGAGGCCGCCGATCAGCAGCGCGATCGCAAGGGCCTTCACGCCGGTCCAAACGGCACCGAAGTGGCCGGGTTGAGCCTTTTGCGCAGATTAACCGCACCTTAGCCGGTCATCGATGCCGATCGTTGCGGATCCGGATCGGGGCCGGCTGCGGCCGGGGCAGGTTCTGGATGAACTTGCCGAGCAAGACGGCCGAGGCGACCACGCACACGGCGAGCACCGTGGCCGCGGTCAGCGCGGCGCGCGAGGTCGCCACCCAGCCGGCGTCGACGAGCAGGACGAGCAGCCACATGACGGCCGTCGCCTTCAGGACGCGGTTGCGGTATCGACTCATGCAGAGGTGGTTACCCCTGGCTATTCGGTTTCATGCGGCCTGGACGAACACCGCCACCGTGCGTGCCGGAACGGTGAACGAACCGTGCTCACGGTCGAAGGTGGACTGCCGGGCCACCGGGTCGGCCGAGGCGGCCTGGACCGGGTGCAGCGCCACCTGGGCCCCGCGGTAGGCGTCCAGGGTCTGCGTGGTCGCCGTGGCGCCCGCGTTGAACACGACCACCAGCGAGCGCCAGTGCCCGTCCAGCCCGCGCGCGTCGAGCACCATGGTGATCACGCCCGGGGTGGCCTGCGCGCCGGAGAGCGGGAAGCTCAGCCGCCGCTGCACCTGGGCCGCCGTGTCCAGCGCGAACACCGGCGAGCTGGCCCGGATGCGCAGCAGCTCCTGGAAGCGGGCGGACGCCAGGTCGATCGCCGAGCAGCCGGGCACCAGCGCGGAGTCGGCCAGCAGCGGCCGGGCGTACTGCCACTTGTCCTGGTTGTCGGCGGCCGGCGGGAGCCCGGCGCCGAAGCCGTTGCCGTCGGCGCAGTCCCAGCGGATCTGGTTGAACCAGTCGCCGGAGTTGAACGAGTTGCGGTCCAGCGACTTGGAGCGCAGCCGGTCCGAGCCCGCGGTGACGAAGCCGGTGCCCTGCCCCAGCACGGTCGTGGACAGCGCCAGGACCTGCAGCCGCGCCCGCTGCTCGGCGGTCGCGCCGGTGGGCAGCTTGTAGGCCATCGCGTCGTACAGGATCTCGTTGTCGTGCGCGTCGACGTACGTCACCGCCTCGCTCGGCGAGCGCGTGTACCCGGCCGGGGAGCCGTTGTAGTCGACCTGCGCGCCGGTGACCCGGTGGCCGGTGGAGTCGGTGAACTCGTAGGCGGCCAGGTTGCCGGTCAGCCCCACCTGGATGAGGTCCTGGTAGTGCAGCAGCCGGGCCCGCTGCTCCGCCTCGGAGCCGTTGACCGCGTCGCCGTTGGGGTCGGTGTAGAGGCCGGTGGCGAAGCCCTGCACGTGCGGGTTGCCGTCGAACGGGCCGCCGCCGCGGACCGCGTCGCGCATCCGGTCGTTGAAGGTGCCCACCCCGGTGCCCGCCATGTTGGCCTGGGTGGCCTGCACGAAGCGGGCGTCGCCGGCTACCTCGCCGAAGTTCCAGCCCTCGCCGTACAGCAGGATCTTCTTCCCGTCGACCCCGTCCCTGGCCACCGTGAGCTGGTCCAGCGCGGCCCGCACGGCGAGGATGTTGGCCTTCGGGTGGTGCCCCATGAGGTCGAAGCGGAAGCCGTCGACCTTGTACTGCTTGGCCCACTGCACGATCGAGTCGACCACCAGCTTGCCCATCATCGCGTTCTCGGGCGCGGTGTTGGCGCAGCACGTGGAGTTGGCCACGGTGCCGTCGTCGAGCAGCCGCTGGTAGTAACCCGGCACGATCTGGTCGAGCACCGAGTACTGGTCGGTGCCGGCCGCGGTCGTGTGGTTGTAGACCACGTCCATCACCACGCGCAGGCCCGCGCCGTTGAGCCCGGCCACCATCTGGCGGAACTGCGTGATCCGCGGCGTGCCCTGCGGGTCGGTGGCGTAGGAGCCCTCCGGGGCGTTGTAGTGGAACGGGTCGTAGCCCCAGTTGTAGCCGTCGCGGTCGGCCACCTGCGCGATGCAGGCCTGCTGCTGCGGCGAGTCCGGCGGCAGCGCGGCCAGGTCGCACGGCGGCTGGGCCTGGTCGGCCCGGACCTCGGGGATGGTGGCGATGTCGAAGACCGGCAGTAGGTGCACGTAGGACGTGCCGGCCGCGGCCAGCTGCTCGAGGTGGCGCATGCCGGCCGAGTTCGGCTCGGTGAAGGCCAGGTAGGTGCCGCGCAGCTGCGCCGGCACCGTGGCGTCGGCGATCGAGAAGTCGCGCACCGACAGCTCCTGGATCTGCGGGCGGGCCGGGACGAGCGGCTTGCGCAGGTCGGCCCAGCCGGCCGGGCGCAGCGCCGGGTCGCCCAGGTCGGCCAGCTGGCTGTGCGTGCCGTTGGCGCTCAGCGACACCGAGTACGGGTCGGTGACGCTCGCGGTGGTGACCGCGTGCACGGCCGGCTGGAAGGCGGTGACCCGGAACTTGTAGTAGAGGTTCTTCCAGCTCTTGTCGCCCGTGATGGACCAGACCCCGGCCCGCTCGTCCTGGCGCATCGGCAGGACCTGCGGGGGCTGGGCCGGGTCGCGGTACAGCTCCAGGGAAACCCCCTGCGCCGTCGGCGCCCACACGCTCACGCCGGGCCGGCCGCCCTCGAAGGTGGGGCCGAGCTTCGCGCTCAGGGCCGCGCCGTAGAGGTCGTCCAGGGCCCCGGCCAGCTGCACCCCGGTCGCCTCGGTGACCTGGCCGGACGCGTCGCGCTCGACGGCGACGACCTGCCCGCGCAGGGCCGCGGCGAACGCGGCGCGGTCGCCGTCGAGGTGGAACGCCTGGTACGCCCACAGGTGCGGGAACTTCGCCCGCTGGCTGTCGGTCAGGTTCCCCGGGACCGCGCTCATGGCGAGCTTCGTGGCATTGCCCACGAGCTGCCCGTCCACGACCTTCAGCCCGCCGGCCGGCGCGGACCACAGCTCGTAGCTGTGCCCGTCGGTCGGCCCGGCCCGCCAGGCCACCGTGCTGCGGTCGATCCAGACCGCCTTAGCCTTGTTCACGTCGGTGTCCGGCGTGCCCTGGGCCGGGATGGGCAGCAGGTACTTCTCCACCCCCGACAGGATCCACACCTCGTGCCCGACGGTGACCAGGTTCAGCGCCTGGTCGACCGGCAGGTCCTTGGCGTCGCCCTTGTGCACGATGTAGTTGAGCAGCGGCGCGTTGGCGGCCAGCGGCACGGTGAACGTCACCCCGAATACGTCGGTGCCCGACGGCGGCAACGGGCTGCCCCAGTCGGTGCCCGTCGCGGCGCCGGTCCACACGTGCAGGCCCCAGCCGTCGTAGTCGCCGGCCGGCCGGCGGTAGTGCAGCACCGCCGTGTGCTCGGCCGCGGCGCGGGTCGGGTGCACGGTCGCCTCGCCGGAGCGGATCCACGCCTCGCCCTGGGCGCCCGGCAGCACCGACTGGTCGGCGCCGGGGTCCTTGGTGTCGCCGTTGTGCACGATGAAGTTGACCGGCTTGCCCGGGTCGCTCACCGGGACGTGCCAGTAGGCGCCGTACGCGTCGATGCCGTCCGGCGGGCGCGGGCTGGACCACTCGGTCGCCGTGCCGGCGGCCAGGCCATCGCCCCACAGGTGCAGGCCCCAACCGGCGTAGTCACCCCCCGGCCGTCCATAGTGGATCGAAACGCTGCCGGTGGCGGCGGCTTCGGAGGTGTAGATGGTCGCATCTCCTTGCTTGAGCCAGATCTCCGGATGTTTCGTCGGGTCGAGCGCGCGGTCGGCGGCGACATCCTTGACGCCGTTACCGTCCACCACCAGGAAGCCCACGTTCGCGGCCCCCGGCTTCAGCTTGACCCATGCGAAACGCCCGTACGAGTCCTCCCCGGCAAAAGGCGCGCCGGCCGGCCACGTCATCGGGTCCTGGACGTCGCCCCAGGCGTACAGCCCCCAGCTGCCGTAGTCCCCGGCCGGCCGCTGGTAGTGCACGACCGCGTAGTCGGCGGGCACGGCGCTCGGCGGCGTGCCGACCACGGTCGAGATCTTGGCTTCGGCGGTACGTCCCGAGCCGTCGCGAACCACCGCCTTGTACTCGAGCTTCGTGCCCGCGGCCAGCCCGTCGAGGTCGTGGTAGGCCGCGTACGGGGCGGCGTGGTCGGTGCCCAGCAGCTTCCACGGCCCGCCGCCGACGCGCGCGGCGTAGGTCACGGTCGACAGCGGGTCGCCGGTGACGGTGGCCCGCACCTCGGCGGTGGTCGCCGGGGCCGGGTCGACCTGCAGCGCGATCGCCGGCTTGGCGGCCGCCCGCTTGATGGCGCCGCGGGCCTTGAACACGACCGTGGTCAGCGCCGGGATGCTGACCTGCAGCGAGCCGTCGCCGGCCGAGGCGGCCAGGCCCCCCGCGGTGGGGTAGATCTGGTCGAAGGTGGTGTTCGCCATGTACGTCGGGATGTTCACCGTCTTGGTGCCGTTGCCGTTGTTGCTGGCCACCACGTACTCGACCCGCTGATCCGGGTCGATGCGGGAGAAGGCGAAGACGTTCTGGTCGGCGTACCGCGTCACCTGGATGCCCTGCCGCAGCGCGGGATTGCGCTCGCGGAGCTGGGCCAGGCTCGCGATCGTCCGATAGATCGGATGATTGACGTCGTAGTTGTCCACCGCGTGCGTGCGGTCGGTGCCCAGCAGCTCGTCGTCGAGATAGTCGGCCGTCTTGGTGGCGAACATGTCCTGCCGGGCGTCCTTGTCCCCGCCCGCGCCGGTGAAGCCCTGCTCGTCGCCGGAGTACACCACCGGCTGGCCGCGGGTCAGGAACATCAGCTCGTGGCCCAGCTCGTCGCGGCGCAGGTGGGTGGCGGGGTCAGTGCCGCCGGAGGCGACGAAGTGCCCGATGCGGCCCATGTCGTGGTTGCCCAGGAACGTCGGCAGCGTCTGGGCGCTCGTCCCGGCACTCGTGTAACGGTCGTCCTGGGCGTACATGTCGGCCAGCTCCTGTCCGGAGCCTCCACGGGCAACGAAGTCCGCCGCCGCCTGCTGGAACGGAAAGTCCAGGGTGGCCGGCAGGCGCCCCTTGCGCACGTAGGTCGAGTCGAAGGCCGGGTCGGCGTCGTAGACCTCGCCGAACATGAAGAAGTCGGGCTTGCCGGCCTTCTGCGCGGCCGCCTCCACGCCTTGGACGAATTGGGGCCAGAACTGCATGTCGACGTGCCGGGCGGTGTCGATGCGGTAGCCGTCGATGCCGCTGTCCTTGACCCAGTCCGAGTAGATCTTCGTCATGCCCTGCACGACCTCGGGGCGCTCGGTCCACAGGTCGTCGAGGCCGAAGAAGTCGCCGTACTCCGCATTCTCGCCGGTGAACGTCGAGTCGCCGCGGTTGTGGTACATCGTCGGGTCGTTGAGCCAGGCCGGGCGCTTGACCGTCTTGTCGGCCTCGGTGGGGAAGACCGGGGTGTACGGGAAGGACTGCGCATTGACCGGCGGAAAACCCTTGGTGCCATCGGCGTAGTTACGGTCGTCGAACTTGTTGCCGTTGGCGTCCTTGTATGGATAGTCGGCCTTGCTGCGGTACGAATACTGGTTCTGCGCGTATCTGATGACGTCGGCCGTGTGGTTGGTGATGACGTCGAGGTAGATCTTGATCCCGCGCTCGTGCGCCTTCCTGGTCAGGACCTTCAGGTCGTCCCTGGTGCCGAAGTGCGGGTCGATCTGGGTGAAGTCGGTGATCCAGTAGCCGTGGTACCCGGCCGAGACGTCGGCCCCGCTGCCCTGCACCGGCCGGTTCTTGAACACCGGGGCGAGCCAGATCGCGGTCGTGCCCAGGCCCTGGATGTAGTCGAGCTTGTTGATGACGCCCTTGAGGTCGCCGCCGTGGTAGAAGCCCTTGTCCGTGGGGTCGTAGCCGGTGCTGAGCCGCCCCCCGGTCAGGCCGCCGGTGTTGTTCGACGGGTCGCCGTCGGCGAAGCGGTCGGGCAGCACGAAGTAGAACTGCTCGGCATGCTGCGACTTCTGCTTGTCCAACAGGCTGGCGATCGAGGGCTCGGCGGCCCACTCCGGCACGCCCGAGGCGTAGCCGGTCGGCCGCTGCGGCGCATCCGGCAGCCGAGGGTTTTCCCCTGGCAGCGCGCCAAGCATGGCGAAGCCGATCAGGGCACCTAATGCGATCTTTGCGACGCTGGCGGACGGCATGGCGGGGCCTCCCTCGACGTGTTTCGCGAGGTGGGCACCGTATCGACAGGCAAAGATTGTTACAAGGCTTGACTTCTACTTTTTCAACGTTCCGGTGATCGCCTGGCTGATCTGGCGGAGCTGGTCGAGCTGCTCCAGGGTCAGCGGGTCGAACAGGTGGGTGCGGACCGTTTCGACGTGGCCGGGCGCGGCCGCTTCCAGCGCCGCGAAGCCCTGCTCGGTCAGGTCGGCGAACTGCCCGCGCTTGTCGTCGTCGCAGTCGCGCCGCCGCACCCAGCCGCGCGCTTCGAGCTTGGTCACCGCGTGCGACAGCCGGCTGCGCGACGAGCGCGTCTGCAGCGCCAGCTCGCTCATCCGCAGCGACCGCTCGGGCGACTCGGACAGCACGACGAGAATCTCGTAGTAGGCGTGCGGCATGCCGGCGTCATGCTGCAGCTCACGGTCGAGCCGGTCGATCAGCAGCGTCGCCGCCCCGTAGAAGGCACGCCACGTCACCTGCTCTTCCTCGTCGAGCCAGCGGGTCATGCCGTCATTTTTGCACGTTCAGAAAAGCGCCACGGCCGCGTTGGTAGCTTGCATCGCAAGGTACCATGTTCGACATGGATGTACCCGGCTCACTGTCCACGGCCTTGCGCCGGGGGACGCTGGAGTTCTGCGTGCTGGCACTGCTGGAGCAGGAGGAGCAGTACGGCGTCGAACTGGTCCGCCGCCTGGGCGCCGAGCGCACCCTGACGACGAGCGAGGGAACGCTGTACCCGATGCTCGCCCGCCTGCGCCGCCTCGGCTGGCTGGAAACGACCTGGCGCGAGTCCACCAGCGGCCCCCCGAGGCGCTACTACTCCCTGACCCCCCAGGGCCGCGCGGCCCTGCGCCACTTCCGCGAGGAGTGGTCGGCATTCCGCGACACTGTTGACCGAATTGTCGGAACGAGGGCGGCATGAACACCTACGATGACCTGGTCAACGACTATCTCCACGCCGTCGAGCAGGCCTTGGCCGGCGTCCCCGCCAACCGGCGCGCCGAACTGCTCGCCGACCTGAGCGAGCACATCGCCGCCAAGCGGGCCGAGCTGTCGCCGGAGCAGGAGACCGAGGTCGAGGTGCGGTCCATCCTGGAGCTGCTCGGCGACCCGGAGGAGGTCGCGGCGGAGGCCATGCTGGACAACGACCGGCTTCCACCCCCGGCCCCCGTCGTCATCCAGCCGAAGAAGCGCTCGGCGGCGCTCATCTGGGTGGCGGTCACCATCGTCGCGGTCGCCATGATGTGCGTGGTGGGCGTCGTGCTGGCCCTGTTCGTGTTCAGCACTTCGACCAACGACGAGGGCAAGCTACCGGTCGAGCCGGCGCCGGGGGTCTCCGCACCCCTGGAGTCGACGGCGTCCTCCGCCCCGACAAGTTCGCCGTCCTGATCGACGGGGGCCGCCGGGACGCTCGCCCTCCCCCGAGGCCGGGCGTCCCGCATGGGCCCACTGCGCGAGCCGCATCCCCCGGAACCGCGCCCCCCGACGCGGCCCGTCCCCCGACCACCGCTCTCTCGAACGACGGCGCCCCCAACGCCGGCCGACGCTCAACGGCCGGCCGGCGAGGCGGTCGCGAGGCCCGGCGAGACCTCGCGACCGCGGCTCAGCTACCGACGCCGTCGAGCGGAACGTGCCTGCACACGGCCCGCTCGACGACCGGCGTCCGCATCGCCCCGTTCCCCCCGTTCTTCGATGCGGACGCCGCCACTCGCCCTCTCGGTTGCGCGCTTCGCACGCGACCGCCCCCCGGTCCCGAACGCCTAGTGGCTGGTGGGTCCAGATCAGCGTATCTAGACGTCTAGGTTGGCGCAATTGTTGATTTGCGGAAATGTGGACTAGCCTTGCCGCGTGCGGGGCCGCCTCTTTCCAGTCGCTGACGACTGGTACGAATGGCGCCAGGACGAGCCGCCGCTGACCGGCACGGTGCTGGTCAGGATCGGCGTCGGGCCGGGCGGGCGGATGGTGCTCGCGGGGCTGCGCATCGACGGCACGCCGACCGCCGAGCTGTTGCGGGCCATCCCGGTCGGGCGCATCGAGGCGGCCGCCAATGCGCAGTTGGCGGCGGTGGAGGCTTTGGGCGGTACGACTCCGGCAGTCAGCACCCGGCCCAGACCCGTCGCGCCGCCGGTGGCCGAGGACGTGGGCTGGGAGATGGTCGAGCCGTCACTGGCCGTCCCGCGGGCGGCTCCCCGGGAGGCCGAGCGGATGCGCGGACGGCCGGACGTGTTCTATCGCCAGGTCGCCGACGTGTACCTCACGTATGCCCAGGCCTCGCACCGGCCCGCCTGCGACCTCGCCGACGAGCACGGCGTGCCGGTGAGCACGGCGCACCGGTGGGTGAAGGAGGCCCGGCGGCGCGGGTTCCTGCCACCCGGGCGGCCCGGCAAGAGCGGCTGAGGGCGGGGTGCGGGCCACCGGTATCGTGGACGCGTGTCGATTGACGACGCCTTACGCGCGAAGGTACATCGCCTGGTCACCGACTACCTCGGCGGCCAGGAGGTGCCCGCAGACCTCGTGAGCCGCCCGGCGGCGATCCGCAGCGGGACGGCGGTGCTGTATCTGCGCCTGATCGCCAGCGAGCCGCCCTTGGTTCGGGTGTTCTCGCCGCTGCTGCGCCAGCTCGAGCGCTCGCCTGAGCTGCTGGCCGAGCTCAACGACCTCAACGGGCGGCTGAACTTCATCCGGCTCTTCTGGCGCGACGACTGCGTGTACGCGGCGGCCGAGGTGCTGGCCTCGACCCTCGACCCGATCGAGCTGAGCAACGCCTGCGACTGGGTCTCCGACACGGCGGACTACTACGACGAGCGGCTGCGCGACCAGTTCGGTGGCAGGCTCGCGTTCGATCCGCCCGACTCCGCGTAGCGTCCAAAACTGTCGTACCCCCGCGCGAAGATGGACGGCATGACCCGCCTCATCGTCTCGACCGTCGGGGGCCGGCCGATCGCCGCCGCCGAGCATCGTGTGCCCTCCGTCAACCCGTCCCGGCTCGACGACATCGTGGCCGAGGTCGCGCTGGCCGACGCCGACACCTTCGTGGCCGCCTGCCGGTCCGCCCGCCGCGCGCAGCGGGCCTGGGCCGACGTGCCGCCGCCGGTCCGCGGGCGGGTCGTGGCCAACCTCGGCCGGCTGGTCGAGGCCAACTTCGAGGCCCTGGCCGCGCTGGTGACCCGCGAGGTCGGCAAGACCCTGACCGAGGCGCGCGGCGAGGTCCAGGAAATCGTCGACACCTGCGACTTCTTCCTCGGCGAGGGCCGGCGGCTCTACGGGCAGACCGTGCCGAGCGAGATGCCCGACAAGCAGCTGTTCACGTTCCGCGTGCCGGTGGGGGTGGCGGCCATCGTGACGGCGGGCAACTTCCCCGTCGCGGTGCCGAGTTGGTACATCATGCCGGCGCTGCTGTGCGGCAATGCCGTCGTGTGGAAGCCGGCCGAGTATGCGGCGGCCTGCGCCGACGCGTTCGCCGAGCTCATCCGCCGGGCGGGCGTGCCCGATGGGGTCTTCGACATCGTCCACGCCGACGGCCCGACGACCTTCGCCGGTCTCGAGGCGGGGCTCGGCGAGCGGCTGATCGACAAGATCGGGTTCACCGGCTCGTCGGAGGTCGGCGCCCGCATCGGCGAACTGGCCGGCCGGCACCTGCAGAGCCCCTGCCTGGAGCTCGGCGGCAAAAACCCGATGGTGATCACCGAGGACGCCGACCTCGACCTGGCGGTGCACGGTGCCCTGTTCGCGGGCTTCGGCACGGCGGGCCAGCGCTGCACCTCCCTCGGCACCCTGATCGTCCACGACAGCGTCCTGGCCGAGTTCACCGCCCGCCTGGAGACCGCGGTGCGCGGCGCCACTGTCGGCGACCCAACCGACCCGTCGGTGCTCTACGGCCCCTTGATGAGCGAGCGGTTCGCCGAGCGGTATGAGGGCTATCTCGACTGGATCGAGGACCACCACCGCGTGTCGGGCTCGACCGGCACCGGCCGCATCTCGGCCGGCAACCCGCGCGAGGGCTTCGCCGGCGACCCGGCCGCCGGGCTCTTCTACCACCCGGTCCTGGTCCACGGCGTGCGGCCGGAGGACAAGATCTTCCAGCAGGAGACGTTCGGGCCGCTGGTGGGCGTGGCTCGGTATGCGACCCTGGACGAGGCCATCGAGCTGGCCGACGCCCCCGGCTACGGCCTGTCGGCGGCCATCTACACCACCGACCCGGCCAAGGCCTTCGCGTTCCGCCGGGCCACCCGCGCCGGCATGGTGAGCATCAACAACTCCACCTCGGGCGCCGAGGCCCACCTGCCCTTCGGCGGCAACGGCCGCTCGGGCAACGGCAGCCGCCAGTCCGGGGTGTGGGTCCTGGACCAGTTCACCCGCTGGCAGTCGATGAACTGGGACTACTCGGGCCGCCTCCAGCGCGCCCAGATGGACACCCTGGCCATCACCCCGGACCTGGACTTCCGCCTGTAGACAGAATCATGTGGGGTTGTTTCTGGGCAGCAGGTTCGGAGCCGGGCTCGGCCCGGTGAGGTCCCAGGTCCCCCCTTGACCGCACATGCATGGCGCCGAGCACACCCAGCGTCGCCCACTGCAGCCCGGTGCAGCGCGGCGATCACACGGAGCGCGACCTCAGCTTCGTCGGCCTCGACTTCCGGCTCGGCGACGGCCTCGGCTTCGGGCTCGATCCACTCCGTGAACCGGCGGTGCCGGGAACAACGCGGGCAGTTCGTCGCAGGCACAACTGGAGTCCGGGACGTACCGGATCGCCGGGAGCGCGATCCGGTCATCGATCCGCCGCCACCCGCCACCCTGATGCCGTTTCGGGTGGTCGGGCAGCAACGGCCGCGCGCCCCCGGCGGGCATTTCTGAACGCGCCGGCCGTCGTCGCTGCGGCGCTTGAGCAGCACACCCGCGCCTTCGTCTACGCCTACGACGCGATGCGCCGAAGGTACATCGAGCGGCTGGAACTCCACGCCTTGGGGAACGCCGCCTTCGCAGGCAGGGCGACCCGGAGTTGACCGCGCCGGCCATGCAACAGCCGGGGCTCGCCACCACGTGCAGTCGGGTGAGGGCATTCGCGATGGGAGGGACTCCGCGTGGAGTTCGACGATTTTGTACGGCAGCGCGGCGCTGCACTCGTGCGGCTGGGGCACCTGCTCACCGGCGACCGGCACCTGGGCGAGGACCTCACTCAGGACGTGCTCGCCAAGGCCTTCGTGCGCTGGAAGCGGATCAAGGCCGACCCGCCGGATCCGTACCTGCGCCGGATGCTCGTCAATGCCGCGATCTCCCGGCGGCGGCTGGCGTCCAGCCAGGAGGTCGTGATGGCCGAGCCGACCGAAACGCCAGGTCGCGACGATCTCGGTGCGGAGGCGGTCGAGCGTGACGCCGTATGGCGGCTGATCAGCACGCTGCCGCCGAAACAGCGCGCCGCTGTCGTGCTGCGCTACTACGAGGACCTCGACGACACGGCAATCGCGGCGATGCTCGACTGCAGCCGAGAGACCGTGCGCAGCCAGGTGAAGCGTGCCCTGGACGCGCTACGCGCCCGGCTCGCCAAAGAAGGATCTGACGCCGGCTCGGCCGGTGCGACGCGAAACGGAGGAAAGCCGTGACTGAACTTGACCGGGTGGTCGCCGACACGCTGACGCAGGTCGTCTCCGACGACGTGCACGTCGAGCGGTTGCTGAACGGGGCGCGGGCGAGCGGCATCCGCTACCGCAGGCGCCGTCGCCTGACGATCGTGGCGGCTACGGCGCTCGCCGTTGCCGCCGTGGGCACCGCAGGCGCCCTAGCCGCCGCGATGCTGCCCGCTACCGGCAACATGGCGGCGGCGCCGACCCCGATCACCGACGCACCGTCGGCACCGCCGAGCGTCAGGCCCACGGCCACTGCCGCAGACCTGACGCAGACGATGACGCAGCTGCCGGCCTTGCCGCCTGCCGCCGATGCGCCAAGCGCGCTGAGCGACCCCGCCCAGGTCGGCCGGCCGTTGCTGATCCATCTCGGCCTGGACGTCCTGCCGTTCCCGGTGCGCAACGTGCAGTACCTCGCCTCCTCCGACGGCGAACGCCTGTACCTCCAGGGAAAGGCGGCGACGCTGACGGTCAGGCTTTCCCGCAGCACCACGGATTTCGAGCCGCTCGCCGGCACGCAGCAGCCCGTTGTCGTCAACGGCCACCCGGGAAAGTTCGCATACGACGAGTCCCACAGCGGCATCGGCACGCTGCGCTGGCGTGTCGCCAACGGGCTCTGGCTACAGGTATCCGGCTCGCTCGACCGGACCGCGGCGCTCGCGGTAGGCAACGGTGTGCGCCTGGACCGCACGTACCGCTGCGCCGTGCCCTTCCGCCTGCCGTCGACGCCCGCCGGCACCCGGGTGGAGTCCTGCACCATGACGATGTACGCCGGACCAGCGCGCGGCGCCGGGCTGACCATCGCGACCGGCGGCTCCTACGTCACGTTCACAACGGACTCCGGCTATGGAGCCGCCATCAGGGAGCCCAACGAGACACTCGGCAGCCGCCCGGCCGAGGTGATCGAGCATCCCGGCGACAAAGGCCGACCGATCCTGGAGATCAATTTCGCACCCGAGGCCGACACCATGGTGTTAATGACCGCCGAGGGCTCCTACAACGGATCGGTCGTGCGCGAGCTCGCCGCGACACTGCAGTGGCTGGGCGGCAGCGATCCGGCGACGTGGCCGGAAAATCCCGTAGCGCCGTGACGCCTGGATCGTTCAACCGCCAAGCCCACGTCCGCGCGGACATTCAAGCCGCCACGGCGGGCGCGGGAACGGGGGCGTCGGCCGCCGGGTGGCGGGCCTTGAAGAGCATCAGCGACAGCACCGCGGCGCCGACGGACAGGCCGCCCGCGACGTACCAGGCCGTGTCGTAGTTGCCGAGGCGGTCGCGCAGCACGCCGGTCGCGGTGGCGGCGATGGCCGCCCCGAACTGGTGCGACGCGAAGACCCAGCCGAAGACCACCGGGGCGGCGGGGCCGAAGTACTCCCGGCACAGCGCCACCGTCGGCGGGACCGTGGCCACCCAGTCCAGGCCGTAGAACAGGATGAAGACGACCATGCTCGGGCGGACCGTGGCGGCGAACAGGGCCGGCAGGAACAGCAGGGAGAGGCCGCGCAGGGCGTAGTACCAGCCCAGGAGGACCCGGCTGTCCATCCGGTCGGTGAGCCAGCCCGAGGCGATGGTGCCGGCGATGTCGAAGAGGCCGATGAGGGCCAGCAGCGACGCCGCGGTCGGCTCGGCCATCCCGTGGTCGTGGGCGGCCGGGATGAAGTGGGTGCCGATCAGGCCGTTCGTGGTCGCGCCGCAGATCGCGAAGCCGCCCGCGAGCAGCCAGAAGGCCGGGGTGCGCGACGCCGTGCGCAGCGCGCCCAGGGCCCGGCGGGCGGCGCCGGTGGCCGGGGCGGGCGGGGCGGCCGGGCCGTCGGACTCGGGGGCGCCGTAGGCGGTCACGCCCAGGTCGGACGGGTGGTCGCGCAGGCGCCACAGGACGAGCGGCACCACGGCCAGGGCGGCGCCGGCGACGGTCAGGGCGGCGGTGCGCCAGCCTTGGTTGTCGACCAGGAGGGCCAGGACCGGCAGGAACACCAGCTGACCGGCGGCCCCGCCGGCGGTCAGCACGCCGGTCACCAGGCCCCGGCGCTTCACGAACCAGCGGCCGGTCAGCGTGGCCACGAAGGCCAGGGCCATCGAACCGGTGCCCAGGCCGACCAGCACGCCCCACAGCGCGATGAGCTCCCACGAGTGGCGCATGAACACGGTCAGGCCGCTTCCGGCGGAGACCAGCACCAGCGCGTAGGCGACCACCCGCCGCAGGCCGAAGCGCTCCATCAGCGCGGCGGCGAAGGGGGCGGTCGCGCCGTACAGCAGCAGGTTGATCGAAACGGCCAGCGAGATGGTCCCCAGCGACCACCCGAACTCGTCGTGCAGGGGATGCAGGAGCACGCCCGGCGTCGCGCGGAAGCCCGCGGCGCCGACGAGGGCGACGAACGCGACGGCGGCGACCAGCCAGGCCGGGTGGAGTCGTTTCACACGAAACATTGCAGCCGATTCGGTACGGCGGAACGAGTGGCCCGACAGCCATAGTGCGCAAGAATTGAGCCATGAACCAAAGCGTCCGCAAGCACCTGGTGGCCATCGTGGCCCTGGAGGGGGTCGTCCCGTTCGACCTCGGCACGCCGACCCAGATCTTCGGCACCGCCCGGGACGAGCAAGGCCACCGCAAGTACGAGACCCGGGTCTGCAGCCCCGGGGCCCGCCCGGTGATGACCGCGGCCGGTTACCGGGTCGCCCCCGAGCACGGCCTGGAGGCGACCGAGCGGGCCGACACCGTCGTCGTCTCCGGCATCGGGTTCGGCGGCCCGGTGGAGACCGGCCTGCTCGACGAGGAGACGAGGTCCGCCCTGAGGGCCGCGCACGCCCGCGGGGCCCGGGTCATGTCGGTCTGCACCGGCGCGTTCGTGCTCGCCGCGGCCGGCCTGCTGGACGATCGGCCGGCCACCACGCACTGGTGGTGGGCGGACCGGTTCCGGGAGCTCTTCCCGCAGGTCAAGCTCGACCCAGACGTGTTGTTCGTGGACGACGGGGACGTGCTGACCAGCGCGGGCGTGGGCGCCGGCATCGACCTGTGCCTGCACGCGGTGCGCACCGACTTCGGCAGCGAGGTGGCCAACCGGGCGGCCCGGCGCAGCGTGGTGCCGCCGTGGCGGGAGGGCGGGCAGGCGCAGTACATCGAGCGGCCCCTACCCCGCACGGCCGACGTCACCCTGGCCGGCACCCGGGCCTGGGCACAGGAGCGGCTGGACGCGCCGTTGTCGCTGCAGGACCTGGCCGGGCACGCGAGGATGAGCGTGCGCACGTTCACCCGCCGCTTCCGGGAGGAGACCGGGGTGAGCCCGGCCCGCTGGCTGCTGCAGCGGCGGGTCGACCACGCGCGCACCCTGCTGGAGTCCACCGACCTGCCGGTCGAGGTGGTGGCCCGCCGGGCGGGGCTCGGCACGGCCGCGGGGCTGCGCCAGCACATGCAGAGCACGATCGGCGTCGCCCCGAGTGCGTACCGCCGCACCTTCCGGGTTGTGCCGGACGTCAGCGGCGGGTAGGCAGGTAAGAAGCGATCGCCATCGATCAGTGGAGGTACCGATGCGAAGGCTTCTCCTCATCCTCCTCGTGCCGGCCTTGCTCGCCCCGGCGGCCCCGGCCGCGGCCGAGACCAGGAGCGGGCCCACCGCCTCCGGCTACGGCGGGGCGGTCGCGTCGGTCGACCCCACGGCGACGGCGGCCGGACTGGAGGTGCTGCGCCACGGCGGCAACGCGGTGGACGCGGCGCTCGCGGTCGCGGCCACGCTGGGGGTGACCGAGCCCTTCTCGTCCGGCATCGGCGGTGGCGGCTTCTTCGTGTACTACGACGCCCGCACCGGCCGCGTCTCGACCCTCGACGGCCGCGAGACCGCCCCGCGCGCGATGACCGAGACGGCGTTCGTCGACCCGGCCACCGGGCAGCCCCTCGCCTTCCAGGAGGCCAGGGTGAGCGGCCTGTCCGCCGGCGTCCCCGGGTCGCTGGCCACCTGGGACACCGCGGCCCGGCTGTGGGGCACCCGGCCGCTGTCGGCCGCGCTGCGCCCGGCCGCGCGGGTGGCCCGGGACGGCTTCCCGGTCGACGCCACCTTCGCCCAGCAGGTGAGCGACAACGCGGCGGCCTTCGCCCAGTTCGAGCCCACGGCCCGGCTGTTCCTGCCCGGCGGGGCACCGCCCGCGGTCGGCAGCACCTTGCGCAACCCCGACCTCGCGGCGACCTACGAGCTGCTGGCCCGCCGCGGCGTCGACGCCTTCTACCGCGGGGAGATCGGCCGGGACATCGTCGCCACGGTGCAGCGCCCGCCGGTCGCGGGGAGCCCGGCGCAGCCGTGGCCGCACGCGATCCGCCCCGGCGGCATGACGCAGGACGACCTGCGGGCCTACGAGGTGCGCCGGCCGGCCCCGACACGGATCAGCTACCGCGGCTACGACGTCTACGGCATGGCCACACCGTCGTCCGGCGGCTCGACCGTGGGCGAGTCGCTGAACATCCTCGAACGCTCCGACCTGCACGCTCTGCCGAAGAGCCAGGCCCTGCACCGGTACCTCGAGGCAAGCGCCCTCGCCTTCGCCGATCGCAACCGCTACGTCGGCGACTACACGCCCCGGCCGCTGCTCGACGCCCTGCTGACGGACGGCTTCGCGGGCGAGCGGGCGTGCCTGATCGACCCGGCGAAGGCGCTGGCCAAGCCGGTCCAGCCGGGCGTGCCCGACGGGCGGCAGCAGCCCTGCGCCACCGCGCCGGGCGGCGCCGCGCCCGACAAGGGACTGTCGACGACCAACCTGACGGTGGCCGACAAGTGGGGCAACGTCGTGGAGTACACGCTCACCATCGAGCAGATCGGCGGCAACGGCATCGTGGTGCCCGGCCGCGGCTTCCTGCTCAACAACGAGCTGACCGACTTCAACTTCGCGCCGACCCAGGGCACCGAGCGCGACCCCAACCTGCCCGGCCCGGGCAAGCGGCCGCGCAGCTCGATGGCGCCGACGATCGTGCTGCAGCACGGCCGCCCGTTCCTGGCCCTGGGCTCCCCCGGCGGCTCGACCATCATCACCACGGTGCTGCAGATCCTGGTCAACCGGCTCGATCTCGGCATGACGCTGCCGGAGGCCCTGGCCGCGCCGCGGGCCTCGCAGCGCAACACGGCGTCGGTGACCGCGGAGCCGGCGTTCATCGCCTCGCCGGAAGGGCAGGCGCTGGCCACTCTGGGCCACACGTTCACCCCGACGGCGGAGATCGGCGCCGCCACCGCGATCGAGTTCCTGCCGCACGGCCGGCTGCTGGCCTGCGCCGAGCCGGTCCGCCGCGGCTCGGGCTCGGCCGGCACGGCCCGGTAGCCCGGGCGCCGCTGAGTCGCGGTACCTATCGACGAATGGGTACCGCGGCTCAGGACCGGGCCGGGGCGCGGGCGGCATTGTCCTTGCATGCGTTCGACCAACGCCCGGCGGCGCGACGGGGTGTACCGCAGGATCACCCGCGCCCTCGCCGTCGCGCTCGCCCCGGCCGCCTGGCTCGCCGCCCCCGGCCGGGCCCGGCTCACGGCCTGTCGATGGGCGCTGGCCGCCCGCTTCCCGGCCGAGGACCTCGGCGGCCTGACGGCGTCGACCCGCGCGGCCTTCGAGGCGGCCCGGACCGAGGCGCTGTGGCGCGACGGCGAGCTGCTCGGGCTCACCTCCGGGTACCGCGACCCGCTGGAGCAGGCACGCCTGTTCCACCGCGCGGTGGCCCGTGAGGGCTCGGTCGAGGCGGCCCGGCGCCACGTGCTGCCGCCCGACGCCTCCCGCCACGTCGCCGGCACGGCGCTGGACATCCGCCCGACCGAGGGCGCGCGCTGGCTGGAGCGCCACGGCGCCCGCTACGGCCTCTACCGCACCTACGACAACGAGTGGTGGCACTTCGAGCACCGCCCGGACGGCCGCCCGGTCCGCCTGCCCCATCCCGGCCTCACCGGGGTCAGCGCGACCGGGACGGATCGGCGATGATCGCTGCCATGAACCAGCCGCGCGCCGCGATCGCCGCCGCCGGGGTGGCCGCCCTGCTCCTGCTCCTGGTCCCGATGCGCGGCGGCGACGCGCCGCTGCTGCTCAATCTGCCGCTGCGGGGCTCACCGGCCGGCCTGGCCGAGACGGCGGCCCCGATCATCCCCGTCATCGCCGGGCTGCTGGCGCTGCGCCGGTGGCCGTGGCTGCTCGCCGCCGCGGCGCTGATCACGCTGGCCACGACGGTGTCGAGCCCGGCCGGCGCCCCCGAATGGCTGCTCCTCCTGCAGCCGGCCGCACGGCCCCTGACCGTCATCGCCCTGTTCGCCGCTGCCCAGTCCCTGATCGGTCGGGGCCACACCCGGCTCGGCGCGGTCCTCGCCGGGTCGAGCGTCGCCGTCGCCGTGATCGCCTCGGCTTCCTCGGAGCCGTGGTGGTTTCGGACCCAGGGCGGGATGTCGTACTGGTACGTCGCCTTCGCCGCCGTCGCGCTGGCCGCCCTCGCCCCGGCGGTCTGGCTGCTGCGCTCCGGCGACGAGGCCGCGCGCCCGGGCGGCATCCTCTCCCGGCCCACGATCGCCGGCGGCCTGGCCGTCGCCCTGGCGATCCCGCTGAGCCTGATCACGACCGAGCGGCTGGCCGAGCTGGTCGGCGTGGATGAGTACGAGCTGTACCGCCATGCCTACGCCGCGGACGCCATCATCGCCGCGGTCACGCTCGCCGTGGTGGCCGTCCTGGCCGCGATCGCCGGGCCGTGGCCCCTCGGCGGCGCGCTGACCGCCGCGCTCGCGCAGCTCGCCGCGGCGGGCCCGCTGCTGATGGCGATGTCCGCGCTACAGGCGTCGCCGGCGCCGTGGCTGGCCGTCGTGGGCGGCCTGGCGCTCGGCGCGGCGCTCGCCGCCGCCCGCCGGCGCGTTCCCCTCGCCGCCGCGGTCACGGTGGCCGCCGCGGTGGCGCTGCTCATCGCCTACTCCGCGACGATCGGCCACCCGGAGAAGCTGGCCGGCCAGCAGCGGGTCATCCCCGCGATACTGATCGCGGTGCTCGTCACGGCGGCCGTGGTCGCCGTCGTCGGCGCCACGGCGACCGCCGTGGCCCCGAGCGGGACCGCCCCGGCCACGCTGGGCCCGCTGGCCGGCGTGCTGGCACTCAGCGGCATGCACGTCGTCGACTCCGGCTACTTCACCGGCTCTGGATTGGCCCTGAAATCGCTGCCCAGCCGGGAGTACCTGGGCGTGTCGATCTGGCTGCTGTTCGTCGCCGCGGCCGCGGCCGGCGGCCTGGGCCTGGCCCGGCACTGGTCCGACCGGCGGACCGAGCGCCGCCTGGCCGAGCAGATCCGCCGCGAGGCCGCCGAGGCCGAGCGCAACCGCCTGGCCCGCCCTATCCACGACGGCGTGCTGCAGGTCCTGGCCCTGGTGCAGCGCCACGGCGCCGATCTCGGCGGCACCGGCGCCGAGCTGGCCAGCCTGGCCGGCGAGCAGGAGGTGGCGCTGCGCACGCTGCTCAGCGGCGGCGCGGCCGTCCCGCCCCCGCGGGGTCGCGCCGAGCCGGGCGACCTGCGCACCACCCTCACCGCGCTGGCCTCGCCCACGGTCGAGGTGGCCGCGCCCGCCGGCCCGGTCCCGTTGCCGCAGCCGGCCGCCGCCGAGGTGACCGCCGCCGTCGAGGCCGCCCTGGACAATGTCCGCCGCCACGCCGGCCCGGACGCGCGGGCCTGGGTGCTGCTGGAGGACGAGGGCGACGGCGTGCGCATCACGGTCCGCGACAACGGCGCCGGCTTCGACCCGGCGCGGCTGGGCGAGGCGGCCGGGGAGGGGCGGCTCGGCGTGGCCCAGTCCATCCGGGGGCGCATCGAGGATCTGGGCGGCACCACCGACGTCTTCAGCCGCCCCGGCCAGGGCACAGAGATCGAGCTCTGGGTCCCTCGCTGACCGCGAACAAAAGCGCCCCCGGCCAGCACGGCCGGGGGCGCCTCGTGGTGCGAATGCGTCAGAGCAGCAGAAGCGTCAGATCATCACCAGGGCGCAGGCGCCGGGGGAACCACGACCGGCGGACGGTCGTCGCAGGTGATGGTGTTCGGCAGCTCCCACGACGCCATCCACGGACCCGTGGTGCCGCCGCCGTCGTTGCCGCCCAGGTCGACCAGGGAGAACTCCGAGCCGGTCGGCTTGAAGTTGAACGCGCCGCAGTTGTTCACGCCGACCGCGCCCACGTTGCGGGCATCGACGTTCTCGAAGGTGGCGGAGCCGCCGGCGCGGGCCGAGACGACCGAGGTGCCGGTGCCGTCCACCTTGATGTCCTTGAAGTGGACGTTGGTGATCGTGTACTGGTCCTTCACCGGCCAGTCGACGACCATCATGATCGCGTTGTAGGTGTTGTCGAGGAAGTTGTCGCCAACGACCTGGATGTTCGCGTCGATGTTGCGCTCGAGCGCGAAGAGCCAGATCGCGCCCAGGCCGATGTTCCAGTTGAGCTCGTAGGTCCCGGCCCGGACCGTGGTGTTGTTGGTGATGGCGATCGTGCCGGCGAAGGGCTGGGCGCCGAAGCGCGTGCCCAGGTGCAGGGCGCTGCCCTCGCGGATCGGGTCGGCCACCAGGTTGTTGGAGACCGTGATGTCCTTGCCGCCGTAGATCGCAATGCCGTTGGCCAGCGTCGGGGTCTGCACGGTGTTGTGGTCGAACGTGTTGTTCGCGTCGGCGGTCGTCTCCGACCACATCGCCAGCGCGTCGTCGCCCGTGTTGCGGAAGAAGCTGTTCGACACGGACGAGTTGGTGACGCCGAGGTGGAAGTTGAGGCCGTCGGCGATCTGGTCGACCACGGTGGTGTTGGTGACCTTGGTGTTGTTCATCGGGCCGTCGAACCAGAGGCCGACCTTCGTGTGCTGGATGTACAGCCCGTCGATGGTCGAGTCCGACATCGCCCCGCCGATCCCGTTGACCTGGTCGGTGTCGATGCGCTCGCGCACGTCACCGATGATCGAGAAACCGGAGAGGTGGACGTTCTTGCTGCCGCCGTCCTGCGCGTACTTGCCGTAGAAGCCGACCCCGGTGTGGACCGAGTTGTCCGGCAGCGGCTTGCTCAGGGCGACCTCGTGGCCCTTGATGATCGTGTACCACGAGCCGGCGCCCTCGATCGTCACGTTGTCGACGATGATGTGCCGGTTGACCTGGTACGTGCCCGGCGGCACGTACACCTTGAGGCGCGTCAGCTTGGCGAAGGCGATCGCCATGTCGAAGGCGTCGGCCGAGTCGCGCTTGCCGGTCGGGTCCGCGCCGAAGAACAGCACGTTGGACGCGATCAGGTTGACCTTCGGCGCGCCGACGAGCTCGGAGTCGAGCAGGTCGATCGCGGTCCAGGCGGCGTTGCTGCCCGCCGGAACCTGCAGCCGGACCTTGTCGCCCGCCTTGTAGGTCTTGCCGAGCAGCAGGCGCTGCTCGTCGTACATGTGGAACGGGCGGAACGGCTTGCTGATCTGCGGCGCCGGCGTGGTGAAGGCGGGCACGCAGCCGCACTCCGTGATCCACCAGTCGCTGTGCAGCAGGTCGGCGTTGGGGTTGTTGGAGAACGGGTACTGGTTGTACAGCCAGGAGTACTGCGAGGTCAGCGTCATCGTCTGCTTGGACTTGCCGTTGACCGTGACGTCGAGCGGCGCGGTGATGCCCCCGCCGTTCGGCGCGTCCGGGATGCTGTACCGGACGTTGATCGCGTTGGCCGCGCTGGGCAGCGTGAACTCCACCCACTGGCCGGGCGTGAGCTTGACCGCCGACCGGCCCGACGCCTCTGCCGCCAGCGTGTACGGCGTGCGGTCGGGACCGATGACCACCCCGTTGGTCTGGGCGCGCTCCGCCTCCTGCTCCGCGAAGCCGACGCTGGCCCCCCGGCCCGCGACGAGCGCGGGGTTCAGGGCTGCCCGCGTGACGGCCGGCGAGGCCGAGGCGGCGTGCGCGGCGGTGCCACCGGCGACGACGGTTCCTAAGCCGATCAGGGCCGCCGTCGCCGCCGCGGACCACCGCGGTGGTGTTCCTGTGGTGCTCCGTGACATCGAATGACTCGTTTCTCTCGGGAGGGCGCACGCCGAGAACGCATCGAGGTGGGCGGACGTCGAGCGGGGGGCGATGGGGTGATTGCACCTCGGACGCTCGAGGCGGGGGCGGACGCCGTGAGTGAGGTGACAGTAGGTCCGCCGCACCACCTTGCACAAGGTCCCGCGACATAATTGCGTAACACTGCCGCGTTCTTGCACGGCACGTTGTCCCAAATGGACGAACTAACCGACTTCCGCAGCCGCGATCACGCGCGGCAAAGGCAACGGCGCATTGTCCCGAAAGGACGAACTAACCGACTTCCGCAGCCGCGACCACCGCGCGGCAAAGGCGCACGAGTTCGTCGTCCCCGGTGACATACGGGGGCATGGTGTAGACGAGATCGCGGAAGGGCCGCAGCCAGACACCGTGATCAACCGCGGCCCGGGTGGCCGCGGCCATGTCGACGTCGTGGTCGAGCTGGACCACGCCGATGGCCCCGAGGACGCGCACGTCCCGCACGCCGGGCAGGGCGCGGGCCGGGGCCAGGCCGTGGATGAGGCCGGCCTCGATGCCGGTCACGGCGCCCGCCCAGTCCCCCGAGAGCAGCAGCTCGATCGAGGCGTTGGCGACGGCGGCGGTGAGCGGGTTGCCCATGAACGTCGGGCCGTGGGCCAGCACCGGCATGTCCCCGCGGCTGATCCCGGCGGCGACGCGCGGGACGCACAGGGTGGCACCCATGCTGAGGTACCCCCCGGTCATCGCCTTGCCGATGCACATGACGTCGGGCGCGACCCCCGCGTGGTCGGCGGCGAACAGGGCGCCGGTGCGCCCGAAGCCGGTGGCGATCTCGTCGAACACGAGCAGCACGTCGTGCTCGTCGGCCAGTTCCCGAAGCGCCGTGAGGTACCGCGGGCTGTGGAACCGCATCCCGCCCGCGCCCTGCACGACGGGCTCCACGATGATCCCGGCGATCTCGTCGCGGTGCGCGCGCAGCAGCGCGTCGAGCTCCTCGACGTAGGACGGGTCGTACTCGACCGGCGGCATCGGGGCGAAGACCTGCTCCGGCAGCACCCCGCGCCAGAGGCTGTGCATCCCGCCGTCGGGGTCGGTCACCGACATGGGGTGGAACGTGTCGCCGTGGTAGCCGCCGCGCCAGGTCAGCATCCGGCGCTTCTGCGGGCGGCCCAGCGAGAGCTGGTACTGCAGGCACATCTTGATCGCGACCTCGACGGCGACGGAGCCGGAGTCGCAGAAGAAGACGTGCGCGAGCGGCCCGGGCGTGATGTCCACGAGCGTCCTGGCCAGCCGGACCGCGGGCTCGTGGGTCAGCCCGCCGAACATCACGTGGCTCATCCGCCCGAGCTGGTCGCGCACCGCGGCGTCGAGGACGGGGTGGGCGTACCCGTGAATCGCCGCCCACCACGAGGACATCCCGTCGACGAGCTCGCGCCCGTCGGCAAGGCGCAGCCGCACGCCCGAGGCCGACGAGACCACCAGCGGTGACTGCGTCGCCGGCATCGGCGCGTACGGGTGCCAGACGTGCTCACGGTCCAGCGCGATCAGCTCGTCGGGGTCCAAGGTCACGGACCCGACACTATGCGCTGGGTCAGCCCTGCGGCTGGGTGATGTTCACCATCCACTGGATGCCGAACTGGTCGGTGCAGGAGCCGAACTCGTCGCCCCACAACTGCTTCTCCAGCGGCACGGAGACCTTGCCGCTGGACGACAGCTTCTCCCAGTAGCCGCGCAGCTCGATGGCGTTGTCGCCGCTGATGCTGATCGTGATGTTGTCGCCGGGGTTGACCGTCATGTTCGGCGGCGTGTCCGAGGCCATCAGGTGGTAGCCGCTCGACGACTCCAGCTGTGCGTGCATGACCTGGTCGGCGATGGCGGGGTCGCCGCCGTACTCGCCGAACGTGTTGATCCGCAGGTCGCCGCCGAAGACGGCCTGGTAGAACTCCATCGCTTGTCGGGCGTTGCCCCGGAAATTGATGTACGGGTTGAGCCTCGAAGTCACAGCAAACTCCCTTGTCGTGTGACGGGCGCGATACCCGCAGCCTAGTTCGCCGCGGCACCGCATCCGCCCGGTCGAGGGCACATGTCACCCCTGTGCGGCCAGGGCGTCACCGAGCGCGGTGCGGCGGTAGAGCACCGAGCGCCCGGACCGGGCCGGGCGCACCAGGCCGGCCCGCCGCAGGACGGCCAGGTGGTCGCCGACCGCCCCTACGGCCAGGCGCAGCCGGGCCGCCAGCTGGGTGGTGCTGGCCGGCGAGTCCAGGGCGAGCAGCAGCCGGGCCCGGGATCGGCCGAGCAACTCCCCCAAACCGGTCTGAGCAGGCGATTCCTCCCACAACGCCGCCACGCCGCGGGCCGGGTAGACCAGCGCGCGGCGCCAGGGCGGGTCGGTGAACGCGCCGAACCTGGGCCAGATCAGCGCCGAGGGCACCAGCAGCAGACCCTGGCCGTCGGAGGGGACGGTGCGGCCCCGGTCGTGGGGCGTGTCCAGCTCGAGCGCGCCGTCGCGCCAGCGCAGGTCGGGGTGCAGGCCGTCGAAGGCGGCCGCCCAGCCGCCCTCGCCGAGCCGTCCGGCGCGGTGCACCACGTCGCTCTCGCAGATCGCGCGCAGCTGTGGCCAGTCGGGGGCGAGCAGGGCCAGCCAGGCCGACTCCAGCGCCGCGGCCAGGCGGTCGACCACGTCGGCGGAGTGGAGCACGCGAAGTACCGAATCCGGGATCCTCGGACCCTGGGCGAGGGCCCTCGCGATCTCCCGGCGGGCCACCGGCAACGGCGTCGCGCGCACGGCGTCGAGGTCGGCGGTCCAGGTCTGCTGCAGCCCGGCCGGGGGCGGCCCGATGAAGTCGGCGCCGTAGGCGGCGGTGTGCAGCGCGACCACGGCGTCGAGCTCGGTCTGCGCCCGCAGGCGGTCGAACTCGGGCCGCAGCCGTGTGAACCGGCCCAGCGGCGCCAGCCCGGCCAGCTTGCGCAGCAGGCCGCCCAGCTCGAACAGCGGCGACACCCCGAAGCGCGTGTGCAGCAGGTCGGCCGCGTCGACCTCCAACCGCAGCATGCCTTCGACCTTACGTCGAGGGACGAAACATTAACCGCCCAAGGTGTACGTCCCGGAGCCTGGCGACATGACGACGTACTCCGCGGTGCTGCGCGACGGCACGTTCCGGGTCCTGTTCGGCACCCGCACGCTGAGCATCCTGGCCGACACGCTGCGGATCGTCGCGCTCTCGCTGCTCGTCTACGCCGCGACCGACTCACCGGCCCTGGCCGCCCTCGCCTACGGCATCGGCTTCCTGCCCCAGCTGCTCGGCGCCGGGCTGATCGGGGCGCTGGCCGACCGGGTCCGCCCCCGCCGCCTGATCGCGCTGGGCTACCTCGCCGAGGCCGCGGTCGCGCTGCTGCTGGCCACGGTGGCGCTGCCGGTGTGGGCCGCTCTGGCCCTCGTCGCCGCGGCCGCGCTCATCACCCCGGTCTTCAACGGCGCGCAGAACGCGCTGGTCGCGGCCACCCTGCGCGGCGAGGCCTACGTGCTGGGCCGGTCGCTGGCCAACGTCGCCTCGTCGCTGGCCCAGCTGGTCGGCCTGGCCGGCGCCGGGCTCGCGGTCGCCACGCTGGGCGGGCGGCGGGCCATGCTGCTGGCGGCGCTGGGCCACCTGATCGCCGCCGCCTGGACCCGGCTGGGCCTGGCCGACCTGCCGGCGGCCGGGCGCGGCAACGACAAGAGCCTGGCCGCGGCCAGCTGGCGGGGCAACCTCGCCCTGCTGCGCGACCGGACCGTGCGCCGGCTGCTGCTCGTGCAGTGGCTCCCGCCGGCCTTCATCACCGGCGCCGAGGCGCTCATCATCCCCTTCGCCGCCGGGCGCGGCTTCCCGGCCGGCGCGGCCGGCTGGCTGCTGGCCGCCATCCCGGTCGGCATGATCGGCGGCAACCTGGTGGTCGGCCGGCTCGTCGGGCCGGCCCGCCGGGAGCGGCTGGTGCCCGCGCTCATCGCCCTCATGGGCCTGCCCTGCCTGGCCTTCGCCGCCCCGGTGCCGTGGCCGCCGCTCATCGGCGCGCTGGCCGTGGTCGGCGTGGGCTTCGCCTTCGGCCTCGGGCTGCAGGAGGCCTTCCGCGACGCGCTGCCGGAAGAGGGCCGCGGCCAGGCCTTCGGGCTGTTCTCCACCGGCCTGATGACCGCGCAGGGCCTACTGCCCGCGCTGGCCGGCCTGCTCGCCGAGGCGCTGCGCCCCGGCGTGGTCATCGCGCTGCTCGGCGCGGCGACGCTGGTCACCGCGGGAGGCGCGACCCCAGGGTTTGTACGTCGACAGCACCGTCGCGAACAGCAGCAGCGAACTGATGACCAGGTTGAGCCGCTGCTGCTGACCTAACGCCGCGCCGAGGGGGCCGCTGGGTGAAGAGCCTCCGACGGCGGATTGGCCGTTTCCACCGGCCGCCGGGCCCGGCAGGGTGGGGCCATGATCTCCGTCGGTGCGGTTGTCGGCGTGACCCTCGTGGCGCTGGGCATGGTGCTCACGCCCGGGCCCAACATGATGTACCTCGTCTCCCGCAGCATCACCCAGGGCCGCCGCGCCGGGCTCACCTCGCTCGGCGGCGTCGCCGTCGGGTTCGGCGTCTACCTGGCGCTGGCCGCCACCGGCCTGTCCGTCGTCTTCGCGGCCGTCCCGGCGCTGTACACCGCGGTGAAGCTGGCCGGCGCCGGGTACCTCGCGTGGCTCGCGTTCCAGGCGGTGCGCCCCGGCGGCACGTCGGTCTTCGCCCCGGTCGAGCTGCCGCCGGACTCCAACCGGCGGCTCTTCGCGATGGGCCTGATGACCAACCTGCTCAACCCGAAGGCGGCGATCATGTACGCGTCGCTCATCCCGCAGTTCGTGGACGTGCGGGCCGGGCACCTGGTGGCCCAGGCGTTCCTGCTCGGCGGGGTGCAGATCGCGGTCAGCCTGCTGGTGAACACGGGCATCGTCTGCGCCGCCGGGGCGATCGCCGCTTTCCTGGTCAAGCGGCCGGCCTGGCTGCGGGTCCAGCGGTACGTCACCGGCGCGTTGCTCGGCCTGATCGCGGTACGGCTGGCGACCGACAAGGCGCGGCCCGCGGTGGTGTAGTTGTTGGGTGTGACGGTCGAGGAGGCGCTGCGGGCGCTCGCGCCGCAGGTGCTGGGCATCCTGATCCGGCGGCACGGCCAGTTCGACGCCTGCGAGGACGCGGTGCAGGAGGCGCTGCTGGCCGCGGCGCTGCAGTGGCCGTCCGAGGGGATGCCGGCCAACCCGCGCGGCTGGCTCATCACCGTCGCCGGGCGCCGTCTCACCGACCAGTTCCGCTCCGACGACGCCCGCCGCCGGCGCGAGGCCGCCCTCGCCGGCCTGGCGCCCGAGCCGTCCGACACCGTGCCGGACCGCGACGACACCCTGACCCTGCTGTTCCTGTGCTGCCACCCGGCCCTGTCGGCGGCCTCCCAGCTGGCCCTCACCCTGCGCGCGGTCGGCGGCCTGACCACGGCCGAGATCGCGAACGCCTTCTTCGTCCCCGAGGCCACCATGGCCCAGCGCATCAGCCGGGCCAAGGCGAAGATCAAGTCGACCGGCGCCCGCTTCGCCCCGCCGCCGCCCGAGGAACGCCCGGCCCGCCTCGAGGTCGTCCTGCAGGTGCTGTACCTCATCTTCAACGAGGGCTACATCGCCTCCTCGGGCGCCGACCTGCAGCGCGGCGACCTGACCGCCGAGGCGGTCCGGCTGACCCGCGAGGTGCACCGGCTGCTGCCCGACGACGGCGAGGTGGCCGGCCTGCTGGCCCTGATGCTGCTCACCGACGCCCGCCGCCCGGCCCGCGCCCTCCCGGACGGGACCCTGGTCCCCCTGGCCGACCAGGACCGCGCGGCGTGGCTGCGCCCGATGATCGACGAGGGCACCGCGCTGATCACCCGCACCCTGCCGCTGGGCCCGCCCGGCCCCTACCAGCTGCAGGCCGCCATCGCCGCCGTGCACGACGAGGCCGCGCGGGCCGGGGACACCGACTGGCGGCAGATCCTGGCGCTGTACCAGCTCCTGACCCGGGTCGCCCCGAACCCGATGGTGACCCTGAACCACGCCGTGGCGCTGGCCATGGTGCAGGGCCCGGAGGCCGGCCTGCGGCTGCTGGCCACGCTGGACGGCGACGATCGGATGGCCGGCCACCACCGGCTGGCCGCGGTCCGGGCGCACCTGCTGGAGATGTCCGGCGCCCTGCCCGAGGCCCGCGAGTGGTACACGCTGGCCGCCAGGCGCACGACCAGCCTCCCCGAGCAGCGCTACCTGTCTTCGAAGGCCGCGGCGCTGGCCTGACTCGCCGCTGTTCGGCGTGCTGAGATTTGTTGGACCAGCGGTTTCGTTGCTCGCCTACCATCGACGGGTGCTGTACGTCGCGTTCGACGACTTCGGCCGCTGCCTCGTCTCGCGGGACGACCCGGCGCCGGGCGGGACCGCGCAACGGGCCGACTACGACGGCGTGGTCGTCATCCGGCTCTCCGGCAACGAGGGCAACGACCGGGCCCGCACCGCGCCCGACCTGGCCGGCACGCGCCTGCTCACCGGCAGCATCCTGGCCATCGTCGCCGGCGCCACCGTCACCGCTTCCGCGCTGATCAACCCGCTGCTCATGCTGCCGGTCGGCGCGGCCGCCGCGGTCTACGTCGGGCGGCGGCACAACGCCGCCGCGGCCGGGCTGGAGCGCCGGTGGGCCGAGCGGCACCGGATGCTCGCCACCCGCCCCGAGGTGGCCCGGTTCCGCAAGGGCTTCGACGCGGCCCGCACGATCCTGGTGGCCTGGCCGTTCCTGGCCGATCTGGTGCAGATCCCGTCGCCCCGCGGCGAGGTCGCGGCGTCGCTGTGGACGCTGGCCGGGCTGCTGAGCGAGCACGCGGACCTGGCCGAGCAGCACGCCGCCCTCAACGACGCCCGCCTCGGCGCCCTGCCGCCCGAGGCGCCGGTGCGGGCGGCCCTGGAGGAGCGGCTGGCCCTGGTCGAGCGCTCGCAGCAGCGGCTCAGCGCCGAGATCGACCGGCGCCTGGAGTCCCTGACCACGCTGGCCGCCCGCTGCGCCGGCTTCGTGCGCGAGGAGTCCGCGCTGCATGCGGCGCACGAGGCGGTACGGCGGGCCGACGAGTCCCTGCACCGCCTGACGCCCCCGGAGGTCCTGACCCACACCCCGGACGAGGCCCAGGAGCTGGCCGAACGCACAACGGCCATCATCTCCGCCTACCGCGAATTACGCTGATAAGCCGTGAGGAGCCCTACGAGGGCTCGATAAGCCCCGAATCGCGATAAGTCGGGCGCTCCGCGCCGCGACTTATCCGACTTATACCCCGTCAGGTTATAAGTCCGAAATGCCGTGGCGCGCCAGCGCCCGACATTTCGTGCAAAAACAGTGAGACCGGGACTCTCCCATCACACCTGGTCAGTGCTTGGGCGCTGCCATGCGCAGGGCCAGGGCCGGGCACATCGCCACGGCCTGCGTGGCGACGGGCTCGAGCCGCACCGGCACCGGCGCGTCGAGAAGGGCCGGATAGCCGTTGCCGTCCAGCCGGATGAGGTCGGGGGCGACGTCGGCGCACAGGCCATGCCCGTCGCAGCGGGACCAGTCGACGTGCAGCCGCCGGTTGCCGCCCTCGTCGCGGGCGGCCGGCACCGGCAGCACCCCGGCGACCGGGCGGCCGCAGTCGCCGGACCGGGCGTGGCGGGCGAGGTCCTCGGCGAAGACCTCGAGGGCGGAGGTGGCGAAGCCCGCCGTACCGTCGGGATGGCTGCAGGCGCCGCGGCCCTTGACCGCCGCCGCGGCCGCCCGCACCACGGCCGGGTCGCCGGCCCCCGAGGCGAGCCCGTCCACGGCCCGGGACAGGTCCGGCAGGCCGAGCCGGCACGGCCCGCACTGCCCGGCCGACTCGGCCGCGAGGTAGCGCACGACCCGGGCCACCTCGCCGACCGGGCAGGTGTCCGGCCCGAGCGGCAGCACGATGCCTGCGCCGAGCGAGCCGCCGGCCGCGGCCAGCCCGCGGCGGGAGACCTCGGCCCGGCTCGCGGCGGCCATGTCCAGCCAGCGGCCGTGGAAGCCGCCCGACAGCACGGCCGGCCCGGCGGGCACGGCGCACAGGTCGAGCACGTCGGCCAGCGGGGTGCCGGTCGGGCACTCGACCACGGCCGGGTGCCGGGCGCTGCCGGTGACGCTGAGCAGCACCGTGCCGGGCTCGTCGGCGTCGCCGGCCTCCTGGTAGCGCCGCGGCCCGGTCCGGGCGGCGATCGCCAGCTGCGCGAAGGTCTCGGCGTTGGACAGCAGCGTCGGCTGCCCGGCCACGCCGCCCTCGCTGGCCCGGCGCTTGATGCCCGGCGGGATGTGCGGCAGGCCGTTGATGCCCTGCACCAGCGCGCCGCCCTCGCCCGAGATGAATCGATGCGGCACGCGTACCACCCGGGCCGACACCGGCAGGTCCCGCTCGGCCACCGCGGCCAGCAGGGACGACTCGCCGACGCCGTCGTCGGCGACGCACACCACGATCTCCACCGCGCGCAGCGCCCAGGCGACCAGCGCGGCGCCGTCGAGGATCAGGTGCGGCGCGCGGGTCAGCAGGACCTTGTCCTTCCAGGCCGCGGGCTCGCCCTCGGTCGCGTTCACCACCACGAAGGGTGCGGGGCCCCGCCGCTCCACGGCGTCGGCCACGGCCCGCACCTTCTTGGCGAACGGGAAGCCGGCGCCGCCGCGGCCGGTCAGCTTGATGCCCTCGGCCAGCTCGATGAGCGCGCGCTGGGACAGCGGGCCGACCGGGCCGTGCACCTGCCGGTGTGCGCGCAGGTCCGCGATGAGATTGAGATTTTGGAAGACGTAGCCGATCCGGTCGCGCCGCAACCGTGCCAACTCGGTCGCGGTCAGGCTGCCCAGCGCGA